>MHGM01000012.1:21332-29505 GCA_001805565.1 Omnitrophica WOR_2 bacterium RIFCSPHIGHO2_01_FULL_52_10 | reverse complement strand
TACTTTATTAATACTATCGGCACCGATGGCGGTACTGGTGGTGGAGACTATAGCACTCGATATGTTTACGCCTACAAAAAGACAACAATTACGAATCCTTAATAAACAACACTGGGAGAGAGGCATAGCCTCTCTCCCCTTTCATTACACACGAAGGGAGCAAAATAATGGGAAGGACATTTAAAATTGGAAGAAGCGCCATTACAGGCAAATTTATGCCAGTTGCCAAAGCTAAAAGTCAGAAAAGGACAGCGGTAGTGGAACAGGTAAAAAAACGCAAATAAATCTATATGCTCCAGAAACACGTCCTTCCTTGAATGGCCAATTGCGAGCGCGCGGTCGCAATTCGGCAGACGTCTGCCGAATTTGCCCTCATCTTACCAAGCCATAACCAAAGAGTCGAGGAAAGTTTTGGCAGGACTTTCTTAAGCTAATTGCAGATGCTTTTGCCCGATCAACGGCTGGCTGAACGCTTACTGTGGGCTTCGCGAATTTTTTTCAGGCGGGCCTGGGAGCGGGCCAGGCGGCGCTTGTTCTTGATGGCGGTTTTCTGTTTCGGGGTTTTTCCCAGCGTGGCCAAAGAATCCGTGAAGTTGTTAAAAGGCGTCTGGCGGTTGATTTCCTGATTTATCCCCGCCCGGCTTTCCGTAGTGACAGAAAACAGCAAAACAGCCGTCAAAATGAGGACTGAATATCGTTTCATTATTGATTACGCCGTGGGCGTATAGACATGAGCGCCTTTTTCGGCGAATTCTTTGGCCTTTTCCCGCATTCCCTCTGCTACGGCTTCCTGCGCGTCGATGCCTTTTTGTTTGGCGTAGTCACGGATATCCTGGGTGATCTTCATCGAACAGAATTGCGGCCCGCACATCGAACAAAAATGAGCGAGCTTGGCGCCTTCGGCGGGCAAGGTTTGGTCGTGATAGCTCTCAGCGGTTTCGGGATCAAGGCTTAACCGGAACTGGTCGCGCCAGCGGAATTCAAAGCGGGCTTTCGATAGCGCGTCGTCCCATTCCCGGGCGTGTGGATGCCCCTTAGCCAGATCCGCCGCGTGCGCGGCGATCTTGTAGGCAATAATTCCCTGCTTGACGTCCTCTTTATTGGGCAGGCCCAAATGTTCTTTAGGCGTGACATAACAAAGCATCGCGGTGCCCAACCATCCGATCATGGCCGCACCGATCGCGGAAGTAATATGATCGTAGCCGGGGGCGATGTCCGTCGTCAAAGGCCCAAGCGTATAAAACGGCGCCTCGTGACAAATTTCGAGTTGCTTGGTCATATTCTCATTAATTAAATGCATCGGAACATGCCCCGGACCTTCAATCATGGTCTGCACGTCGTGGCGCCAGGCGATCCTGGTCAATTCCCCAAGCGTTTCCAGCTCACCGAACTGCGCCGCGTCATTGGCATCCGCGATACTTCCCGGCCGTAAACCGTCACCCAGCGAAAAACCCACATCATACTGCTTCATGATCCCGCAAATTTCTTCAAAATGCGTGTAAAGAAAATTTTCTTTATGGTGCGCCAGGCACCACTTGGACAGGATCGCCCCGCCGCGCGAGACGATCCCTGTCACGCGCTTGGCCGTCAAGGGGATATAGCGTAATAAAACTCCGGCGTGGACGGTGAAATAATCCACCCCCTGCTCGGCCTGCTCAACCAAGGTGTCCCTGTAGATTCCCCACGTGAGTTCCTCGGCCTTGCCACCGACTTTTTCCAGCGCTTGATAAATAGGGACCGTTCCGATAGGGACGGGCGAATTACGGATGATCCACTCCCGCGTCTCGTGGATGTTTTTCCCCGTTGATAAATCCATGACCGTATCCCCGCCCCAGCGGATGGCCCAGGTCATCTTCTCGACTTCCTCGGCGATACTTGAACTGATGGAGGAATTACCGATGTTGGCGTTTATTTTGACGAGAAAATTGCGCCCGATGATCATGGGCTCGGTTTCGGGATGGTTGATGTTCGAAGGGATAATGGCGCGGCCGCGCGCGACTTCAGCACGGACAAATTCCGGCGCGCAACGCTCGCGGATCGCGATAAATTCCATTTCCGGAGTGATCTTACCCGCGCGCGCGTAATGCATTTGCGTGACATTACGCCCTGCTTTCGCCCGAACGGGTTTACGTGCAAGAGAAAATCTGATCTCCTGGACGCGCGGGTCTTTTTCCAGCTGGCGGCGATAAAAAGACGTTGATTCGGGAAGCTCTTCCACATCGCCGCGGCCGCGGATCCAGCCGGCTCTTAACGCGGGAAGTCCTCGCGCAATGTCGATTGGGGCATCTTTGTCCGTGTACGGCCCCGAAGTGTCGTAAATTGCGACAGACTCGCCATTGGTCGTTGTCACGGCCCGAAACGGCACGCGGACATCGGCAAACTGTTTCCCTGATCTATAAATTTTTCGGGAACCTTCGAACGGCGGATAGCTCAAATCCGTAGTACTTGGCTTTACATCATTTTTCATGAGAAGGAAGTCCCACATCCGCAACTGCCGGAAGCGTTGGGATTTTTGTACTGGAAGCCGCTTTCTTTGAGCGTATCGACGTAGTTGATCTCAACGCCTTTTAAAAACGGCACGCTCTCCGGGTTAACGAAAATCTGCAGATCGCCCTGCGCGAACACAATGTCATTGTCATACGGATTCTTCTGGAACCGCAAGTCATAGGACATCCCCGCGCAGCCACCGGCGACAACGCCGATGCGCAGGCCGAAGCCTTCCTTGCCTTCTTTGGCCATCATGGACTTCAATTTGGCCACAGCGGCATCGGTCAGGCGCACAGCGGGCGCCGCTATTTTTTGTGATTGTTGTTTGTCTTCGGTCATGTTTATTAGCATAAACTTAAAATGAGGTAAAATCAAGAAAACTATTGCTCCCGACTATTGCTCCCGCCTACTGCGGAGCGCGGATCATCAGGACGGGAATGGACGTGCGGTGGCGGATGCCTTCGGCGACGCTCCCCAGGAGGAAATCCTTGATGAACCGGTGGCCGTGGGTGGACATGGCGATCAGGTCGCATTGTTCTTTTTCGGCGATGACGAGGATCTGGTCGGTCGGTTCGCCGCGCACCAGATGGGTTCTGACCTCAAAACCCTCGTCAACAAGCACCTTGCGGCAAGATTCCAGATAGTTACGGTCTTTTTTGATCTCTTCGGAATCCGCCAAATTCAGCTGGTCCTGCAACCGGGCCGCGAACCCGTCGGCCACATGCACCAGGATAAGGTTCGCTTTGGTCAACTTCGCCAGCGGACGGATATGGTCCAGGATCACTTTGTCGGTCGGGGAATTTTCCAGGGGAACCAAGATTTGTTTGAACATAACGCTACAAAACCCTTTCCTTGAAGGTTTGCCACAGCAAATACAAATTCAAGATGACGATGATCAAGGTCACGCTTGCTGCCAGACATTTTAACCAAAAGGCGTTCACAAAGCGACCCATTTTTTTCTTGTCGCTGGTAAACAATACCAGCGGCACGACCGCGAAACTCAACTGCAGAGACAGGATAACTTGACTTAAAATCAGCAATTCTCCCACTCCTTTTTCCCCGAACATCGCCGCGACAATGACCGCGGGCACGATAGCGACCAGGCGCGTGATGAGCCGTCGCAGCCACGGCCGCAAGCGGATATCGAGAAACCCTTCCATCACGATCTGTCCGGCGAGCGTGCCGGTCAAGGTGGAATTCTGGCCCGAAGCCAAAAGTGCAACGGCAAATAAAAGGCTGGCATAGGGAACACCCAGGACGGGTGTCAAGAGATTATAGGCATCGCTGATGTCCGCCACGCTCTCATGCGGCGTCCCGTGGAAGGCAGCGGCGCTTAAGATCAGAATAGCGGCATTGATAAAGAACGCACACAATAACGCGGCGGTCGAATCGATGGTGGCAAAACGAACCGCCATAGCCTTACCCTGATCGTTACGCTCAAATGCGCGCGTCTGGACGATGCTGGAATGCAGATAAAGATTATGCGGCATGACCGTAGCCCCCAAAATCCCGATTGCGATATAAAGCATTGCCGGATTAACGACAACCTGCGGGGTGGGAAGCAAACCCTGCATAATGCCCGCCACCGAAGGCTGGGATGCCAGCATCTCGTAGGCAAAACATCCGCCAATAATAAGTATTAAACTCGCTACCATGCATTCCAGAACCCGGAATCCCTTGTTCTGCAAAAACAAAATGATCATGACATCGCAAGCCGTGATCAAAATTCCCGCGATGAGCGGAATACCAAACAAAAGATTGAGCGCGATCGCCGAACCGATCACCTCGGCCAGATCGCAGGCGGCGATGGCGATCTCGCAAAGGACCCACAGAAAAAACGAGACCGGCCTGGAATAATGGTCCCGGCAGGCCTGGGCGAGGTCGCGGCCGGTGACGATCCCTAGCTTAAGCGACAAATGCTGCAGAAGGATCGCCATTAAGTTTGAAATGAGGACCACCGACAACAGCGTGTACCCGAATCTGGCACCACCGGCCAGGTCGGTCGCCCAATTCCCCGGGTCCATATACCCGACGGCAACCATCAATCCCGGCCCGGCAAAGGCCAGAAGTTTACGCCAGAAACCCGCGCTGACCGGCACATGAATGGAGGAAAATACCTCCGCCAGGCTTGGGCGTTTAGGTTCTCTTCTCCACCCTGAAGTCATAAGCGCTCTTTTTCCTTTCTCGAATGATCTAGGCCTTGCGGCATGCCGCGCATATCCCGTAAAAATGCATTTCGTGCCCCATAACCGAAAAGCCGATCCTTTCCAAAACGGATTTATACAATTTTTCTTCGTGCAGATCCGGGAACTCGATGAGCGCGCAACAGCGGACGCAGCGCGCGTGATGATGACGCTTCTCATCGTAAAGATGTTCGAAATGGCGGTGCTTTTCTCCGAAGGCGGTCTCACGAACAATTCCCGCCTCCAAAAGCTCTTTCAGGGTGCGGTAAATGGTCGCCCGGGATATCTTACAACCCTTGTACCGGCACTGCTCCAAAAGTTCTTCCGGCGCGAAGTGTCCGTGGGCGTGCATGACCTCATTAAAAACAACACGGCGTCCGCGGGTGAACTGCCGGCCGCTGCTCTCAAGGTAATCCTCGTATTTTTTCTGTTCGTGGATGATCATGTTTCATTGCTGCCCAACCCAATTCGGTCAACTTTGACCAAATTGATATTATGAGACACTGTATCATATAAGGATAAAAAATCAAGGGGTCTTTAAAAAAACAGGCCCCTTGTGTTTGTTTAACTAGTCCGCCATTTGATCGAGCAGCCCATGCTCGGCTTTTGCATCGGCGAGATCGGCTGGCCCGTGGCCAGATTGTTCAAGGCCTCTTTCAGCTCTTCCCGGGTGACCTTGCTCTCATCCTGCCAGTTGTCATCGATGCGCCCGTGATAGACCAGGGCGCGCTTTTTATCAAAAAGATAAATGTCCGGCGTGCACTGCGCCTTGAACGCCTTGGCCGTTTGCTGCGTCTCATCGACCAGATAAGGAAACGTAATCCCCAGTTCCTTGATCTTTCCGATCATCTTATCCGGCGCGTCGTCAGGATAATTCGGATGGATGTTGGGATTGATGGCGACGGTATTGATCTTCATATTTCTGGCATACGCGGCCAAGCGGACCACCCGCGGCCACACCGCGATCGCGTAGGGACAATGATTGCAGGTAAAAACGAGCAGAAGCCCCCGCTCGCCGTATTGTTCGTCACTTTTATATATTTTCCCTTTAGGATCTTTGAGCTCAAAGGAAGGCATCTTCGTTCCCAAGGGGATGGTGATCGATTCCAGTAAAACCATGTCTTTCCTCCTGTCTTCGACAACTTTCCTAAATTATATTCCGGGACATTGGTCTGTCAAGACCCTTTCCACCGAAGGCTCCCGGCGGGAAGAACTTACCAAAGCCGCTGGGAGAATTTGAAAGTGTCTTTCGTGGACTCAAAAATGGGACGATACGTCTTGAAGGCGTCGGGGCTGGCCTGGTATTGGAGCTTGAAAAGCTTGTTAAGCTCATTGACATGATAAAACTCGAGATTGACCAGCGAACCCGTGGGGTCATTGTAAAGGACCCACTCGAAAATCTCGTTATCGACCTTGATCTGCCCGTGGTCGAAGACATGGTACCCGGCCTTGTTCAAAGCGTCAAGAAGCGCGGGGAATTCGTCTTCCATCCAGGTGGGATTCGCCAGCTTGACGACCAAAACCGCGATCGTGGCCTCGGGGACAGGAGTGCCGGCCGGCAGGCTCTTCCCCTCGGGGAACCTCTGGCCTGCGGGAGAAATTTCTTCCGGCCTGGCGAACATCACCACGTTCGGTTTCTCGTTGGCCGCGAAGATCGGCGGCACGCCCGTGGCGTCCGCGATGACCTCCCAGCCGACGGGCTTGAGGATCGAATAGCCCGGACCTTTATGCGTGGGGGATTTCAACCACGCGCCGAAGATCACGAATTTCAAGAATAAAATGACAAGGCAGAATTTAAGAAGCGCGCCGAGTATTTTGTCGCTGTGCATAATAGAGTAAGTATACCACACAAAGATTATCCATTGCGCGAAATACAACCCGGGGGCTATAATACAATCATGCCTGTGCCGCCAGAACTTATTTTAGAACAGATGGAACTCGGCCCCATGAAAAATTTCCAGTATTTCCTGGGGGACGCCCGCAGCAAACAAATCGCCGTGGTGGACCCGGCCTGGGATGTCGATTATCTGTGCAACGAGGCCCGGGGAAACGGCTACAAAATTTCCCTTGTTCTTTTAACCCACGGCCACCCGGACCACGTCAACGGCCTTAAAGAGATCCTGTCACGTCACGACGTGCCGGCGTATATTTCCCGCCAGGAAGCGTCCTTTTTAAAACCCAAACACAAAAACATTGTGGAAGTCGAAGACCGGCAGAAAATTAAAATTGACGGTATTGAAATCGAGTGTTTATTGACTCCGGGACACACGCCCGGGTGTCAGTGCTTCGTGTACAAAAACATCCTGATCGCCGGGGACACCCTTTTTATCGATGGCTGCGGACGCTGCGACCTTCCCGGAAGCGACCCCCGGCAAATGCACCATTCGCTCTATAACGTCCTGATGAAATTCCCCGACTCGACCATCATCTATCCCGGGCACGACTACGGCCCCACGCCCTTTGCCACCCTCGCCTCCCAGAAAAAGACCAATCCTTATCTGACCTGTGAGGGGATTGAGGAATTTCTCTCCGAACGTATGGGGATGTGATCCGCGGGGACAGATCGCGGCCTGCTGAAACCTTCCATAAAAAACATTCTGATCATCGCGCTGTAAACCCAAAACGGCAAGACCCGACGCAGCCAGGACAACACCTGACTCTCGATGTCGGGGATATTGCGAAACGGTGGATTTTTCGCCCGGATCAATTTCTCGACCATGACGCCGATCTCCTCCGGGTCTTTGTGGCAGTCGTTCACATAGGTCATGACTTTCTTTCGTAAGTGCTGCGACCAGACAAAATAAGGGCTCTGGGGGTTATCGAAATTCTGCGCGTATTGTGCGTTTTCGTAAAATATCTTGGTCTTGTACGTACCCGGCTCGATCAAAAGGACATCGATGCCGAAGAATTGTAATTCGTAACGCAGACTTTCGCTGAAGGCTTCCAGCGCCCACTTGCTGGCGTTGTAGGCGCTAAAAGCCGGTGAGGTCGAGAACCCGGCCACGCTGGAGATATTGATGATCTTTCCGCGGGAACTTTGGCGCATCAAGGGAATGACCGCGCGCGTCACGTTCTGCACGCCGAAAAAATTCGTTTCCATCTGAGCGCGGATCTCCTCATCGGTCAAGTCCTCGAAAAATCCGCCTATCCCGTAACCGGCGTTATTGACCAGAACATCGATGCGCCCGTGACCCATCTTGATACGCTCCACGGCGCGCGTGACGGATTGTTTGTCCGTCACGTCCATCTGCAGGACCTCAACGGCGCCGCCGCGGCGGTTGACTTCGCTGGTTAAGTTCCCCTCTTTCCTGAGATCGCGCATCGTGGCCACGACCGTGTAGCCCTGGGCAGCCAGGCGCGCGGCAGTCAGCAGCCCAAATCCGCTGGAGCAGCCGGTGAGAAGAACGACCTGGGAATTGGAAGGTTGAGACATTCTTTAAGTCTTCAGACATCAGCTATCAGTCGTCAGACAAACCTGAAGACTGACGTCTGATGACTGAAAG
>MHGM01000012.1:20526-21318 GCA_001805565.1 Omnitrophica WOR_2 bacterium RIFCSPHIGHO2_01_FULL_52_10 | reverse complement strand
GCGGGCAGATGCAGGGGTCGTGCCGGCCCTTGACTTCAATGATGGCGGCCTTTCCATCCCTGGAAACGGTCTGCTGTTTCTGCGCGATGGAAGACGCGGGCTTGACCGCCGCGCGCACAATGATATCTTCACCGGTGGAGATGCCGCCCAAAATACCGCCGGCGTTGTTGGTGCGCGTGCGGACCCGCTCGCCGTCTAAATAAAATTTGTCGTTGTGCTGGGATCCAAGCATCCCGGCAGCCGCGAACCCCGCGCCGAATTCCACCCCGCGGATGGCGCCGATGGACATCAGCGCGTACGCCAGGCGAGCATTGAGTTTGTCGTAAATCGGCTCGCCTAATCCCGGCGGACAGCCGTGCACAACCGCCTCCACAATGCCGCCGATCGAATCGCAGTTCTTGCGCGCCTCCTCGACTTTGGCGATCATCTGCCCGGAGGCTTCCAGATCCGGCGCGCGCACCATGTTTTTCTCGATGACGGAAAAATCCTTTTTCTTGGCATAAATTCCGCCAATGGCCAGCGTGTAGGCCACGATATTGATCTTTTGTTCGCGCAGGATCTTCTTGGCAACGGCCCCCGCGGCCACGCGGCAGGCCGTCTCGCGCCCCGAAGCGCGCCCGCCCCCGCGGTAATCCCGGTTGCCGTATTTCATCCAGTAGGTGTAATCAGCATGCCCCGGGCGGAACATATCCTTGATCTCTTCGTAATCTTTGGAACGCTGGTCTTCGTTACGAATCAGCAACGTCAACGGCGCGCCGGTCGTTTTGCCTCCAAAAATGCCGGCGAGAATCT
>MHGM01000012.1:18840-20419 GCA_001805565.1 Omnitrophica WOR_2 bacterium RIFCSPHIGHO2_01_FULL_52_10 | reverse complement strand
ACACCGTCGATGACCACCCCCACGGCCGGACCGTGACTTTCGCCGAAGGTGGTAATGCGGAAGATTTGGCCGAAAGAGTTACTTGCCATTAGTCCGTTAAAGTCAAATAGGAATCTTCAGGTTGTCATACAGAAATTCCGGCGCCAAATCCGCCCCATTATCCCAAACAACGGTTCCCAGCAAAGAGTCGACTTTAACAGTTCTGAATAACTTTTGATCCTTTAACGGGCCAAACACTTCTCCCTCAAGCTCGGCTGATAAATCGACCTCTCCATCAATGCCGTCATTAAACCGCACCCAAATGATGTAATCACGCACATATTTAACATCGACCACATGAAGGATCATATCTTACTCCAACGGTTTGATGGGAAACAATGGCTTCTTGGATTTTACCAATTCCCATTCTTTCTTCAATTCTTCCAAGTGAACTTTACGCCATTCTTGAACCAGGGCCAATGCCCTGGGTGTCATTTTACCATTGACCACTCCAGTCTCAATCTCAACCGTGATCTCATCATCGCCATATTTGGCATGGAAATGCGCCGGCTCATGCTCCCGCCAAAACATGTAAATCGCTATTCCAAAAAATTGGCTGATAATCGGCATCGCTCACCTTCGACAAAAGTATACCATGACCTAAATAAAATTTAAAAACATCTTTCAAGCGCCTTTAATTATTTAACCGAAAAAGGCGGCGAACACGGCCTGAATATCGTGCTCGCCCAACGTGAGATTCGCGGGAACACCGTCGATGACCACCCCCACGGCCGGCCCGTGACTTTCGCCGAAGGTGGTAATGCGGAAGATTTGGTTGAAGAAATTGCTTGTCATATGAGCCCAGTCAACTAAATATCAGTCACCGCACCCTGTGACGCCGAGGTTACTTCTTTCATGTATTTGCTTAATACGCCCCGGGTGTAGCGAGGCGCGGGGGCTTGCCAGCGGCTAAGCCGGTCTTTGATTTCCTGCTCACCAATATCCAGGATGATCTCACGTTTGACGGTGTCAATGGAGATCGGGTCGCCGTCTTTGACAATCGCCAGCGGCCCGCCCACGTACGCCTCGGGCGTGATGTGTCCGACGACAAACCCGTGGCTCCCGCCGGAAAAACGTCCGTCGGTAATCAACGCCACCTCTTTGCCCAAGCCCTTGCCCATGACCGCGGAGGTCGGCGAAAGCATCTCGCGCATGCCCGGGCCTCCCTTCGGCCCTTCATAGCGAATGACAATGACGTCGCCAGCTTTGACCGTGCCATCGAGAATACGCTTGAGCGCCGCTTCTTCAGAATCAAACACGCGCGCCTTACCGGAAAAACGGCTGCCTTCTTTTCCCGTAATCTTCGCGACCGCGCCGCCGGAGGCGAGATTCCCATAAAGAATAATCAAATGCCCTTCTTTCTTGATAGGGTTATTCAAGGGATGGACGATCTCTTGACCTTTAGGATAAGGTTTCACACCTTTAAGATTCTCCTGGACCGTTTTGCCCGTGACCGTCAGGCAATCGCCATGCAGCAATCCGGCGTCCAGAAGCGTTTTCATCAACGGCGTCAGTCCGCCGATGGCGACCAGTTCCGCCA
>MHGM01000012.1:1308-18811 GCA_001805565.1 Omnitrophica WOR_2 bacterium RIFCSPHIGHO2_01_FULL_52_10 | reverse complement strand
CGCGTGCGCCATGGCCAACAAATGCAGCACCGCGTTCGTCGACCCACCGAGCGCGGTGACGACCGTGATCGCGTTCTCAAAAGCCTTGAGCGTCATGATATCTTTAGGGCGGATCTCTTTTTTGATCAAATTCATCACCGCCTTGCCGGCATTCACGCAATCCTGCGTCTTGGCCTTGGAGATCGCCGCCTGCGCTGAACTATTGGGAAGGCTCATGCCCATGGCTTCGATGGCGCTGGCCATTGTGTTCGCCGTGTACATCCCGCCGCAGGAACCGGGGCCCGGAATCGCGCAGGATTCAACCGCGTGCAAATCTTTGGCAAAAATTTTCTTGTTGGCATAAGCGCCGACGGATTCAAAGACCGAGACAATGTCGAGATTCTTTCCCTTATAGCAGCCGGGCAAAATGGTGCCGCCGTAAACAAAAACCGACGGACGATTCAAGCGCGCCATCGCGATAATGCACCCGGGCATGTTCTTGTCGCACCCGCCGATGGCGACGATTCCGTCAAAACCTTCACAGCCGACTACCGTTTCCACCGAATCGGCGATGACCTCGCGCGAGACGAGCGAATACTTCATCCCTTCCGAACCCATCGAAATGCCGTCGGAAACTGTGATCGTGTTGAAGATGACCGCCTTGCCGCCGCTTTTATCCACACCTTGAGCCGCTTTTTCCGCGAGCTTGTCGATGTGCATGTTGCACGGGGTCACCATACTCCAGGTAGAGGCAACGCCGATTTGGGGTTTCTGGAAGTCGTTTTCCTTGAAGCCGACGGCGCGCAGCATCGCCCGCGAGGGCGCGCGCTCGTAACCGTCGGTGACAATTGAGGAGTATTTACGCGGGAGTTGTTTTGTCATTCTGCAATTGTATCTCGTCGCCCGTATCTCGTATCTCGTCTTAGTTAAACGACGAGCGACGGAATACGAGATACGAAATACGACTCAAACTAACCAGGGTTTCTCTTGCGTCAACTTCTGTTCGAAATCACGAATCTTGTCCGCGAATTGCTGCGTCCAGCCGATGTGATCGAGCCCCTTCAAGAGACACGTCTTGGCAAAAGGGTTGATGTCGAAATGATATGGCTTGCCGGCCGGGGCGGTAACAGTCTGCTTTTCCAGATCAGCGCTCACCTGCTCACCCGGCTTTTGGGTCACCTGCTTAAACAGCGATTCGACCTCATCCGATTTCAATGCTACCAGCAAAATCCCGTTTTTGACACAATTATTGTAGAAAATATCGGCGAAGGCGGGCGCGATGATGACGCGAAACCCGTAATCAGCCAGCGCCCAGGGCGCGTGCTCACGACTGGACCCGCAGCCGAAATTATCCCGCGTCAAAAGCACTGTCGCTTTGCGGTAAGCCGGCTTATTTAAAACAAAATCCGGATTCTCTCTGGTGCCTTCGTAATCGAGATAACGCCATTCGTGAAAGAGATGTTTGCCGAACCCGCTGCGTTCTATTTTACGCAGGAATTGCTTGGGAACGATCGCGTCGGTGTCCACGTTGACGCGGTCTAACGGCGCAGCAATGCCGGTATGTTTGGTAAATGGATTCACTTTGATAAAATTACGTACTTAGTCGTTCGTACATCGTACTTCGCTTACGATGTGCGAAGTACTAACGACGATGTACGTATTATAAATATTTTCTCGCGTCTGTAATCTTCCCCTCAATCGCGGCGGCCGCGACCATGATCGGGCTCATCAAATGTGTGCGGCCTCCGGGCCCCTGGCGGCCTTCGAAATTGCGGTTGCTGGAAGACGCGCAGCGTTCACCGGGTTTGAGCTGGTCGTCATTCATCCCCAGACACATCGAACAACCCGCGAAACGCCACTCGAATCCGGCGTCTTTGAAAATTTTGTCCAGCCCCTCTTCTTCCGCCTGGCGGCGCACGCCCTCGGAAGCGGGAACAACAATCGCCTGCACGTCCTGGTGCACTTTTCTTCCCTTGACGATCCGTGCCGCGTCGCGCAGATCCTCGATGCGGGCGTTGGTGCATGATCCCAAAAAAATCTTGTTCACTTTGATTCCCGCCATCGGCGTGCCGGGCTTAAGATCCATATACTGAAGAGCATGCCGCGCCGCGGTGCGGTCGACCGGGCTGGTGAAACTCTCCGGATCCGGCACCTTATCCTCAACGGACACCACTTGCCCCGGGCTCGTGCCCCAAGTGACTTGGGGTTTGAGGGTATTGGCGTCGAGTTCAACCACCGCGGCAAACTTAACGCCGGGGTCGCTGGGCAAGGTCTTCCAGTACGCGAGCGCCCGCTCCCACATCTCGCCTTTAGGCGCGTACTCTCGGCCCTTCAAATATTCAAACGTTGTGTCATCGGGCGCGATCATCCCCGCCCGGCCGCCCGCTTCGATGCTCATGTTGCAGATCGTCATACGGCTCTCCATCGAAAGATTGCGAATCGCGCTTCCCGCGTATTCCATCACGTGGCCGGCGGCACCAGCAGTGCCGATTTTGCCGATGATCGCCAGAATAATATCCTTGGAAGTCACTCCGGGCTTTAATGTCCCGTCGATCCTGATGAGCATGGTCCTGGCTTTATCCTGCTGCAAGGTTTGGGTGGCCAAAACGTGCTCAACCTCCGAGGTGCCGATGCCGAAAGCCAAAGCACCAAAGGCGCCGTGGGTTGAGGTGTGCGAATCGCCGCAGACGATCGTCATCCCCGGCTGGGTGATACCCAGTTCGGGGCCAATCGCGTGGACGATGCCTTGATGCGCGTCGGCAAAATCGTAGAGCTTGATACCGAATTGTTTGCAATTTTTCTGCAAAGTTTCCATCTGGACGCGGGAAGTCTTCTCCACGAGCGACCAGTCCCTGGTATGCGTGGAGACATTGTGGTCCATCGTCGCGAAGGCCTTCTCCGGATGCACGACACTCCGTCCGGTTTCACGCAGCGCCGCGAAGGCCTGCGGACTCGTCACTTCGTGCACCAGATGACGGTCGACGTAGAGGATTGCCGTGTCGCCCTGCGAAGGACGCACCAGATGCGCTTCCCAGATTTTTTCATACATGGTTTTGGGCATAGCAGTAACATTTTAGCCGAATCGTGACAGATTGTCAACGTCTCGGCTAATTGCGCCAGGCTCATTGTCGCCGCGCCGGATCCGTCGCTACGGATTTCCTCCCTAGGGATGAAATCTCTAGGGATGAACCTTGCAGCCCGCGCAGACGGCGGCGTCCTGGTCGGAAACATAGACCGAAGGGTTAGGATCGCCCGCGGCCTCCAGAAATCCGACCGCCCCTTTTTCAACACGGAAGATCGCGTGGTCAACGAGCGTATAATTGCCGGGAACCTCCAGGCCAAACTCAACGACTGTGGAACCTCCGGCGGGGACCAAGGTGGTCTGGATGCTGTGGCCGGGTTTGCTGACCAGATCTCCCTCGCGGTAAACGTTGTCGTAGATCTCTCCGATCACGTGAAACGAAGAAATCATATTGGGGCCGGCGTTGCCGAAGAAGATCCGCACCTTTTCGCCGACCTTGGCCTTGAGCATCCCTTCACCAACATGTTTACCGTATTTGTCATTAAAAAATATATATTTCGGATGCTCATCCAGCCCCTCCTGATGAGAAAAAATCAGTTCGCCTCTCTCTTCCGGTTTGGCTTCCTCGCCGTGACCGTGGCCGTCACCCGTATTCTCTTCAGACCAAAAATCATCTTCAACCTTGGCTTCAGCGGTCTTTTCCTCCTTCGGGACTTCTTTAAACCGGCCGTAGACCTCAGACTGCATCACGTAAAATTCCCGGTCGACTTTGGACAGGCCTTTTCCCGGTTCAACCAGGATCAGCCCGAACATCCCGTTGGCGATATGGTCCATGACCGGCGGGGCCGCGCAATGATACACATACAATCCCGAATGAAGCATTTTAAACCAGGCGACACGCTCCTCGCCCTTGACCACCGTCGTCACCGGAGCGCCGCCGCCGGGGCCGGTCACCGCGTGAAAATCGATATTGTGAGGCATCCCGCTTTGGTCGCTGTTGGTATTGTGCACTTCCAATACATCTCCGACGCGCACACGGATAAACGGTCCAGGCACGTCCCCGTTGAACGTCCAGTATTTATAGGTCACTCCCGGTTTGATCTCCACCGTCTTGACGGTAGAATCCATATGCACCTCGACAACAGCCGGAACTTTGCGCTGGATGGGCGGCGGAACGGCCGGCGCATAAGTCAACACCGCCTGTTCCCGCAATTTCGGCAGTTTCACATTGGCTATCTTCAGATTCTCCTCGGCACGGGCGGAAATGCCCAACAGCGATACCGCCGTGACAAGACCAAGAATACTCCCCCCAATATACCTCTGTCGAGTTTTGTGCCAAGAACCGTGTCTGTTG
The DNA here is from genome assembly GCA_001805565.1 of Omnitrophica WOR_2 bacterium RIFCSPHIGHO2_01_FULL_52_10. Taxonomy (GTDB): domain Bacteria; phylum Omnitrophota; class Gorgyraeia; order Zapsychrales; family Zapsychraceae; genus UBA10015. The sequence continues at coordinate 14,456 of MHGM01000012.1, read as the reverse complement.
TCCATGTCTGCCTCCTTGGTGTTTGATTGTTTTCTTAGATCTCTCTTAACGCCTTGACGGTCTGGTCGATCTCCTGTGCTGTGTTGTACACATGCGGGGCAACGCGGATGTTGCCCTTCCACAACGCGGTGTAAATGCCACGAGAGAGAAGGATCTCGTAGATCTGCGTATTGCGGTTGCGGTCAGCGTGCGAAAAGACGATGAGGCTGGAACGCTTTTCCCCCTTTTCGGGGCTGATCAATTCGTAGTCGGAGCCCCGCAACCCCGCGATAAAACGATCGACTAAAGTATCGTGGTAGGCCTTGACATTCTCCAGCCCGCTTTCGAGCCAGTAATCGATGGCCGTTTTCAAAGGGACGTGATTAAAGAAATTCGCCGTGCCGAAAACATCAAAACGCCGCGCGCTCTGAATGTCCTTGAGCTTTAAAGGACATTCCTCCAGCAGGTCTTCTCTGGAAAGCATCGCGGCCCAGTACGCCTGGTTCAAAGTGAGGCTTTTGCGCAGCCTTGGCTTGATCCAGCAAAATCCCGTGCCGTAAGGACCGCAAAGCCATTTATACCCGGCGCTCACCACCGCGTCTACGGAAAATTTCCCGACGTCGACCGGCATCGCGCCCAGTGACTGGGAAAGGTTCAACACGAAGAGAATCCCTCTTTCCTTGCAGATTTGCGCGAAGCCAGCAACGTCCAGGACGTGTCCGCTAAAAGTGTGGACGTGCGAGAGGCACAACAATCTGGTACGGGCGTTCACGAATTTACGCAGCTCTTCGGGCTCGAGCACTCTGCCCTTGGGTTTGATCTGGCGCACGATAACGCCTTTTTTCTCCAGGGCCAGCCAGGGCAAAATGTTGGTGGGAAAATCGTTTTGCATCGTGAGGATCTCGTCGCCTTTCTTCCAGGGGATCCCGTTGGCCAACAGATGCAGCCCGTAACTAGCGCTGTTACCCAAGATCACGTCCGCCTCATCAACGCCCAAAAGCCGGCCAATGGAGCGCTTTAGACCGGTCACGGTGGTGACGAATTTTCCCATATCCAGAAGATACGGCTTCATCTTCCAGGCGACCGCCTGCGCGAGCGCTTTGTCCGCGGCCAGGGGCAGCGGCCCTTCGCTGGCGGCATTGAGCCAGATTTTTCCGTCGAAGGACGCGAAGTCTTTTTGATAATTTTGTGCGGGCACTTTGTATTAACTCCCTGTGCGCTGAAAAACGTATACCAGTATTAATCCCAATAAACCGCTCACCGCATTGAGGACAACGTCGGAGGTTTGGTAATACCGGTTGGGCAAGAGGTGCTGGATCCCCTCATCCCCCCAGCCCAGTGCCGCGGTCAGCGCGAAAGCGCCGGCGTAAGCCGCCCGCGCCCCCTGATCCAGCTGCAGGGCGCGAAAAATCAGATACGCCAAAATCCCGTATTCGATGAAATGGATCTTTTCTTCCGGATACGGGATCGTCACAAGTCCATACGCATAGCCGGATATGGCTAATAAAAGTAGAACATATCCGAACCCGTTTGTCATCTTGTATTTACGAGGGAAAAAAGCCGCGATTACGGACAGACAGCCGAAGATAAGGATATTGACCCAAAGGTCAAAAGGAATAATTTTTTTGAGGAATTCGCAGACCGGACGCACGGGGTAAAGCGTCGCGTAAATGGCCAGCGTCCAGCCGGTCGCCCACGCCCAGTATTTTTTCCTTAATGGTCGTTTTGGGTCCATGAGACGACCTTCAACGCGACACCGTCACTTTCCACAACGATGGTGCCGTCTTTGTCCGTACGATAAATGGTGTCACTCAATTTTTTTAACTGGTCTTCGCGCGGCAAACCCCAGCGGTTGGGACCCGTGGAGACGATGAGCAATTTTCCCTGAAAGGCTTCGATGAAGGCGCCGCCCAACGGCCCGCCGTGGTGCGGGATAAGGACGCAGTCCGCCTGCCGAATATCCGGGAACGCCTGCAATAAGGCGTCTTGCCGGTCCGGACCGATGTCGGCCAAAAGCAAAAGCGATACCCTGCCGTGCTTGATCCGCAGCGCAAGTGCGTTGTTGTTGGGACTGTCGTTGAGATCCGGCGGATTGAGGACTTCCACCGTTACCGAAGCCGGGAGCTGTTGCAGAGTTTGCCCGCGCCGTACAATTTCAACAGGGACATGTCTGCGCTCCAAATACGCCAGAAGCGCAGAATATCCTTTTTCCGCATCAGGGTCGCCATTATGGAACACCCGGCCGATGGGTATCCGGCCGGCGACCTTGCGGAGTCCACCGAAATGATTCTGGTGAGGATGCGTGATCACAACGGTGTCGATTCTCCGGATTTGATTAACTTTAAGATAAGACATCAAGCGGGAAGAATGCCTGGCGTCGCCGGCGTCCACAAGCATCGTCGTGGCATCCGCCGACAGGCCCCTCCCCGCAGGAGGGGGGAATTCAAGCAAAATGGCATCGGCATATCCCACGTCGATAAAATGCGCGCGCAAAGGCTGAACATCCGCCTGGGTGGGTACAGTTGCGAGGACAAGCCCAAGCAGAATGCCATATCCACAACAAATCAACCCTTCGATTATTCTCGTCTGAAAAGACCGGCTTCGCTCAGGGTTGACCCTGAGCGCCGTCGAATGGGTCAACCATTTTGCGCTTGCAGGCATTCGTTGATCTTGGCGACCAGTTGCGCGACGGGCATGGGTTTCTGGTAGCAGGCACGCACGATTGAGTCGGTGGCCAAATCCTGGACCGGCTCGCTGGCGGTCAGCACAATGACGGGAATCGGCGGGTCATAAGAAAGGGCTTTGAGCTCTTTGAGGAATTCGCGCCCGCTCATGGAAGGCAGGTGCATGTCGAGGATAATGAGATCCGGCGATTCCTGCCGGAGCATCTGCAGCCCCTCGTCACCGTCGGAGGCGATCACCACCTCGAACCCGTTCTGGCGCAACCCGTCGTGGAGCATCATAATGGCCAGTTTTGAATCATCAATGATCAGTATTTTGGGTGGCGTGGCATCGCTCATGTTGTCCCCTCCTTCTCAGAACAGGCAAAAACTCCTAATTCCTGTTGCTTTTGATAGTGACTCCATTAAAATATGTTTAAAGAGAAAAATTTATGTCCTATAAAAACATCCTTGCCACAATCCGCTATTGGGACAACATGACCGCCAAGTGGCTCATGCGCCACTTCTATTTCATGTTCTTCCAGATCATCCTCGTCGCTATATTCCTGGTCTGGTTCGTGAACATGTTCAACGTGATCGATTCCAGTTACCATGTCCCTGAAACCGGGACGCCCACCGAACGCATTTTAGCCGCGCAGTCGGTCAACATGACGATCGTGGTCTTGCTGATCCTCTTGAATTCGTTCTGGCTGCTGTTTATCTTCAGCGGCATCCAGCGTATCGGGAACCTCTTGAAAGATATCACCTACCACCTAAGCCGCCTGCGCGTCCGGGAAAAGTAGGCTCCGTACCGGCGTGCCAAGCTTATTCTCCTTATCACAGGCGTTTCGTCAAATAAATTTAAAAATTTCTTTTGCCCAAAATTCAGGACACATTACTTATTTCAATTAAATATTGTGTCCCCTTTATTGCCCTTTATTGCTTCCCCTTTATTGCCTTTATTGGTTACCCCCCTTCGGGGATTAATCTTGCTTTCCCTAATTAATGCGAGAAAGAAGCAGACAAGATTAAAAGTACTCGTGATAAAGCTCTCGGAACCGGTTGGCGAGATTTGCGCGCCAGTGGCCGTCGGGAGAAAGCGCGTAGCGTAAACTTTGTTTGAACCCGCTTTTCGCGAGGCCCACCACTCCGGCAAAAAGCGCGGCGTTGCCTGGGCTGCGGGCCGAGGTCACGTTCATCCTGGTGAGGCGCGCCGGATGGCGCGTGGCCTGGCTGACACGTTCAATGAGCCCGGTCAGTAAAGATCCGCCGCCGGTCATTACAATGCCCATTTCCAAATCGTCTAAGACACCGAACTCGCGCAAAACATTCTGGATATTCTCCAGCAATTCCTGAATCTGGGGCTCAATGGCCGCGCAAATATCTTTGCCCTTGACGGGCTTGTAAGCGCTGTCGCGCTTGACGAGGATCTCTTCGTCGTTGGAATGATACGCCTCCAGCGTGGCGGCGTAGGAACGCTTGATCTCTTCGGCGAGATCCAGCGGCAGGTTCAATTGTTCCGCGATGCCCCGGGTGAAGGTATCCCCGCCGATCTCAATCTTTTTTAAACGCCTTAAGATGTTGTTCTGAAACAACAGAACGCTCGTTGCCCTGGCGCCGATGTCGATCAAAACACGCCCTTGCGCGCGTTCGGCGTCATCAAGGGCCACTTCGCCGGCTGCGTAGCTGGCGAAAAAGATGTTGGGCACTTCGTAGCCCGCCTGGTGGACCGCGCGCACGATATTGCGGATGCGATTGGTGTTGGCGAAAATCATCAAAGACTGCACACCGAGCTTTCGCCCGTAAAGCCCGCCGGGGTTAAGCGCCTTGTTGACTTCATCGACTAAATATTGCTGCGGCAGATCGTGAAGAATTTCCTCATCCATCTTCAGGCTCAAGAGCCGTGCCTGGTCGTTGACCTTTTTCATGTCGCGCTGGGTGATTATTTTGTTGGTACGGTCGACTAAGGGAATGGTGGTGCCGCCCTCGCGTATTTCAATTAATTCCGAACCCACTCCCAATTGCACTTCCTTGAGCTTGAGGTTGGTTTTTTGAAGAAGGGTGTGCACCGTGGCGTGGATGCAGTCGGACAATTCGCCGAGGTCGCTCACCGCGCCGTCGCGAAACCCCGCGGTTTTCTGTTCATAAATGCCGATGAGCTCCATTTGCGTGGCGTCTTTGACCTTTAAAATTCCCGCTTTGATCTTCTGCGCGCCTAAGTCCAGACCGCAATAATGTTTCTCACGTATCATAATGTAATCGCTATGCTAACGGAACTTTGGTGGTAAGTCGTAAGCGATGAGTCGTAAGTAAAAACTTCGATGTTTTTTATCTTACCACTTACGACCTGCAATTTACGGCTGATTACTTACGACTTACGACTTATTACTTACGACTATTTTGTCCCTAAAATCGGGTCCTTAAACCTCAGATCGATATATTTCACCTGCTCCGTATCCAGACGGTTGCGGGCCAGAACCAAAGCTAACGTATCCATTTTCCGCTCAATATCGGTTTTATCAACAATTATTTTCAATCCGTTGGACAGCCGAAAATCGATCTCTTTAAGATTATCCACGTCAATTTTCTTAACGACATACGACGAAAGCGAATGATTGTTCTGGAATTCCTTGATAATATTAAGCGCCAGAAGCGTGCTCTCGCCACCCAGGACCGACCCCGTTGAGATCCGCCGGCGGCTGAATATTCCGGAAATGAGCGGCAGCTCCTCCTCTTTTCCCGGCGCGCCGAATAAAACAATCCCCTGGTCGTCGATCAAAAATGTTTTGTTCTGGATATACACTTGCGCGAAGGGCGCGCGTTTCCTGGCCGACACCAGGATCTTGTTGGGGAATTTCTTGGTGATGTCGGCCTGGGCCATCTGCGGATACTTACCCGTCAAAGAACGCTGGAACCGCGCGACATCAACGCTCAAAATACTTTTGCCGTTTAAAGACGCGAAGTCCCGTTTGTCCAGGAAACTAAGCGTGCGGTCGATCTCGACCGTCTTGATCTTGAAGTATCTCGATTCAAAAAGAGCCTGCGCCGCTTGCCGGGCGCCGAGGAATACGGCCGCGGCAACGATGCTGCCCGCCAAAACATACCGGAACGCCGGTGTGGCGAAAAACGCAAACGGATTGCCGCCGCTTTTACCGGAGGTTCTTGATCTTCTTCTTTTTACCATACGCCAATCCAGCCAGCTGCAGACACAACCGGTCGAAATCTATTCCCATGACCCTGGCGGCTTTCGGCAGCAGGCTCGTCGAAGTAAAACCGGGGATGGTGTTGACCTCCAGAACGTAATACGCGTCGTTTTCGGCTAAAATAAAATCCACCCGCGAAAGATCGGCACAGCCCAGCGCCTGGTGCGCCGCGAGCGCGGTCTGCCGGATCTTGTCGGAAACTTCCTGCGGAAGATGGGCCGGGACGATATACTCGGTCGCGCCGGAACTGTATTTCGCCTTAAAGTCGAAAAATTCCGCCTTGGGGCGGATCTCAATGGGAGCAAGCGCCTCATCACCTAAAATGCCGACCGTTAATTCCCGCCCCTGAATATATTGTTCAATTAAAACTTTGTCGTCGTATTTCCGGGCTTTATCAAGAGCTTCCGGGAGCGCGCCGGGCGCGCGTGCCAGAGTAATACCGATGCTCGAACCTTCCCGGGCGGGTTTAACAACGACTGGATAAAAATCGATCGATTGAATAAGGCCGGCGCGGTGCGCCGCTTCCTGTTGTCCCTGCAGTCCCTGCAGTCCCTGCAGGGACTGCAGGGACTGCAGGGACAAACTGATGTGCGCCGGCACCTGAATACCGGATTTTTGAAAGAGGTCCTGCGCAAGGACTTTATCGAGCGCCAGGCGGCTGGCCTCAACGCCGGAACCCGTGTAAGGGACACCGATCTCCTCGAGGATCGACTGAATGATGCCGTCTTCTCCCAGCCGGCCGTGCAGGGCGATAAAAGCGACGTCGAGGTTATAGGAACGCACCAGCGAGGTGATCTTTTCCTTGTCTTTAACCATGATATCGATGGCAATGACCTCACCACCCTGACGTTTAAGCGACTCGGCGACCGCAGTGCCGGATTTTAAAGAAATTTCCCGTTCCGCAGAATATCCGCCCATTAAAACGCCGATACGCCCGAGCTGTTTGATATCGTAATTTTCCAAAGTGACCGTTAAACGGGCGCGCGGCTGGGATTGCCCGTTGCCTTTATCGCCCTGCACGACCCAGGCGAGTTCATCTGCGACATACGTAATGTCACCGGCACCCAGGACAATGATCAAATCCCCCGGTGTCGCCCGGTCGATCACGTGACGCGCAATGTCTTTTTTATCCAGATAAACCACGGTACAGGGGTTTTCCTGCTCGATACGCTCTTTCAACTTCGCGGAGGTAATTCCCTCAATGGGCTTTTCGCTGGCCGCGTAAATATCGGTCAAGATCAGATAATCGATGCCAAAAAAACTTTTCGCGATCTCGTCCCACAACGACTGGACGCGCGTGTAGCGGTGCGGCTGGAAAATGGCGAGGACGCGCTTACGTCCCATTTGCCGGGCCGCGGCGAGGGTCGCCTTGATTTCCGTTGGGTGATGAGCATAATCGTCCACGACCCAGATGTCGCCGACTTTCGCCTTGACCTGAAAGCGCCGCTGCACGCTGGTGTATTCCCCCAAGCTGGCACAGATGACCTTCCATTCGATTCCTAAATGCAACCCCAGCGCCACGCAAGCCATGGCGTTAGCGACGTTGTGCTTGCCCGGAACCTGCAGTTTTATCGTGCCGAGGGGTTTGCCGTTAATCAGGCAATCGAAACGCGCGCCGGAGGCATCGAGGGAAACGTTCTGCGCGGTAATATCATTATGGGGACCGAACCCGTAGCTGCGCACCAGACAGGGGCTCTGCGGCAGAAGGCCACGTAAATTTCCGTCGTCCCCGCAGGCGATGAGCAACCCGTCGCGCGCGGTGCGTCCGATAAACCGGGCGTACGCGCGCCGGATACCGTCCCAGTCGCGAAAATAATCCACGTGCTCAAAATCAATATTGGTGATGACCGAATATTTCGGAGAGAATTTTAGAAACGACCCGTCGCTTTCATCCGTTTCCGCGACGAAATATTTTCCCTCACCCAGGCTGGCCTGATAACCCGACGAACCGCTGGTGACCATACCCCCGATGGCGGTTGTGGGCTGCAGCCCCGCCTTGATGAGCATGTTGGAGATCATGGAAGTGGTGGTCGTCTTGCCGTGGGCGCCGGCGACGGTGATCGCGGTCTGCCCCTGCATCAACTCGACGAGAAGCTGGGCCCGTTGCATGACGGGAATTTTCTTCTCCCGCGCTTGCTGAAGTTCGGGATTATCCGGCGCGACCGCCGAGGAAAAGACCACAAAGTCCGCGCCGGCAATATTCTCTTTCGCGTGGCCAATTGTCACGTGCGCGCCCCGCTTCCTTAAATCCTGAATCATCTGGTTCTCGCGCAGGTCGGAGCCGGAGACTTGATAACCTTTTTTCAAAAGAAGAATGGCCAACGCCCCCATGCCGATCCCGCCGATGCCGATGAAGTGGTAATACTTTTTCATTTATTTTTCCGTTCTTAAATATTCGACCCAAGTCTTGTTGAGCGCGTCAAGATCCTTGAACCGCACGTACACCGAGGGAAAAACCCACTCGAACGGGTCGCCGCCCTGCAATTTCCGACAAAGGTTGATAAACCGCTGCCGTCCCAGCTCGTCGATAAGATAATTGACGATACTGGCGGATTCCGCGTAAAAAAGCTGAATTTGTTCGGTGTTCATTCTACCAGATAATTCCAGCGCTGTCATGTCCTTGAGTGACATAAATTTTTCGTCCCTGATGGCCTGGTGCACGACTTCATTGGCGCCCCAGCGCCGCGCTTTCTCTTGATACATGGCCACCCCCTCCTCGAACCAAATGGGGATCTTCGCCTTGAACCCGACGAATTCCCGGAAAATGATGTGCCCCATTTCATGCGGCAGGGTGGAATCAAAAAATCCGTGCGCGGCGGGAAAACTACGGATGACCCGCTGACGCGAGGACACCACGCCTTCGGCCCACATCGCGTACTCGCCGACTTGCTGGAAATCTTCGGCGTTGTCGTAAATGTAAATCTTGGCCCGCTCGTCCCAAGTCCAGCCCTTGTAGCGCGTAAAACCCATATTGCGCGTAATCTCCTCGTAATAATACTCGGCCATTTCCTCAACGCTTTTGATAAAATCCAGCGGCGCGTTTTTGTAATAAACAATAAAATGATTGCCCTTACGTTCCTGCCATTCCTCTTCGGCGTGGGCGGGGTCCCAAAACATTGCGGCGAGACAAACAGTGAGCACGAAAATTCTTATCTTCATTTCTTTAACCTGATTACTTCCTCCGCCACGAGGACGGCTGGATCCATTGCTAAAAAATCGTCGAAATGCCGCTCCCACTCTTGCGCGGAAAGCGTCTTCGCCAGCCTTCGTTCCACGGCTGTAGTCAGCCCTGCTGCGGTAAGATCTTTTTGCTCGATAAATTCCCCGACGCCGGCCTGCGCCAAAACGTCGGCATTCTTTTTCTGGTGCCCGCCCGCGTACGGATATGGAATTAAGATTGAGGGTTTACGAAAACGTATCAATTCCGTTACGCTGACCGCCCCCGCGCGGCTGATGACCAAATCCGCCGCCGGATACACGCGCTCCATCGCTTCAAAAAACGTGAACAAAGCGAACGGAATTCCTGAACGCGCGTACTTCTCCTTAAGGATTTGGTAATCGTCTTTCCCGCAAAGGTGGATCGCCTGCAAAGGCACTTTACTTTTTAATCCCGCCACGGCCTCCAGAAATATTTCGTTGAGCCGGCGGCTCCCCTGGCTGCCCCCGAGAACCAAAACAGTTTTACGCCCCTCCCCCAGTCCGAATCCTTTGAGAAGTTCCGCTCTCTCCATTCCCATGACCGGCGCGTGCGAAGGACACCCGGTCAAAACAACATTGTCGCCGTGCAAATATTCCCGGCTTTGGGCAAAACTAATCGCCACCTTGCTCACCGCTCCGGCTAAAATCGCGTTGGCCTTGCCCGGAAGGACATTCTGTTCGTGGATCAGCGTCGGGCGCTGAGAAATGACCGCCGCCAGCACGACCGGGAACGATCCATAGCCTCCGAAACCCACCACCGCGTCGGTTTTGTATTTTCTTAAAAAACCGCCGGCTGCGAAGGTCCCTTTTAAATACAGCCAAAGTGTGCGGGGCAATTCCAGGGGGCGCGTAAAATTTATTCCGCGCAGTTCAAGTTCATCGAAGGAAAATCCGGCTTGGGCGATACGTTCTTTCCAGACGTTGAACGCGCCCGCGAAACGTACCTCACATTTTCTTTTCTGAAGTTCCCGGGCGACTTTTAACGCCGGGATCACGTGGCCGCCGGAACCGCCCGTGGCGATTGTGATATTCATTGGTCCTGGATCCGTGAAATGTTCAAGAGCAACCCGACCGAGATCATATTAAAGATCAACGCGGAGCCGCCATAACTGATAAAAGGAAGCGGCAGTCCTTTCGTGGGCAGGGCGCCAATGCTCACCCCGATATTGACGACCGTTTGTAACCCCAGCATCGCCACGATCCCCACGGCCAGGTAATAACCAAAGGGGTCCGTGACGCGTTTGGCCAGGCGCGCGCCTTGCCAGATAAAAATCACGAACATCGAAATGACGGCCAGTGTCCCGGCTAGGCCAAGCTCTTCGCCGATAATGGAAAAAATAAAATCAGTATGCGCGGCGGGCAGATAAAAAAGTTTTTGCGCGCTTTTCCCTAACCCGACTCCGAAAAGCCCGCCGGACCCAAGGGCTATTTGCGACTGGGTCAGCTGGATCCCGATCCCCTTGCTGTCCTCCCACGGATTCAAGAACGCCACAATACGCGCCCAGCGGTAAGGCACGTGGACAACGAGGACGTATAAAAATGGCATGGCCGCCAATGCCAAAAGCCCGATATGGCCGAGCTTGCCGCCGGCCACATACAACAGGATGACGACCATGCTCGCCATCAGCACGCAATTGCCCAGATCCGGCTGCTTGATGATCAAAAGACACATCACGCCCAGGATCATGATCGGCGGCAAAAAGCCGTTCCAGAACCCGCTGACCTTCGTTTGTTTGCGGGCCAAAAAATCCGCCATATAAACAAGCATAGCGAGTTTAGCGAATTCCGAGGGCTGGAAGCTCAATACGCCGACCTTGAACCACCGCCGCGCGCCGTAGCTGGCCTTTCCGATCCCCGGGACCAGGACCAGGACCAGCAGGATCACCGCACAAATAATGAGCGGTTTCGCCCACGGGCGCAGGTCCCGGTAATCGACGGCCATCACGCCGCCGGCGAGAATCAGTCCAATAAAGAGAAAAAATAAATGCCGGTTGAGAAAATAGGCCTTGTCCCCCAGCTCCCTCATCGCGTAGACACCGCTGGAACTGTAGATCATGATCGTCCCGATACAAATAAATAACGTTACCAGGACCGCGATGGATAAACGAATCTCACGCATAGGATTTTGACACTAATCCATTGACAATTTGTTTAAATGCACGTCCTCGTTCCTCGTAATTGGCGAACATATCGAAGCTTGTGCACATCGGGCTCAAAAGCACGTTGTCCCCTTTTTGGGCGATCTCTTTGGCCCGCGCGACGGCATCGGGCAGAGTGGCATATTCTTCCAACGCAACGACCGACTCAAAGGTTTTTTTCAATTTCGCCCGGGCCTCGCCGATGATGATCATCTTCCTAACCTTTTGGCGGACAAAAGGCGCCACGACGGAATAATCGATATTCTTGTCTCGTCCGCCGCAGATCATGATGACGGGTGAATTAAGGCTCTCCAGCGCCCAGATCGCGGCTTGGGCGGTGGTGGCTTTCGAATCATTGATAAAAGTGACTCCGTCGATCTGCCGCACCAGTTCCAGCCGGTGTTCCACTCCTTTAAAATTCTTAAAGACGCGCACACAAACCTCATCTTTAATGCCGAGGATGTTCGCCACCTCCCGCGCGACGGCAAAATTCGGGTTCGCCGTGACTCCGGCCAACGCCAGCGGTGCGGCGTTAAAAAACCGCACCTGCGTTTTTAACCGCGGCGCCAAAGCCTTTAATCCCTGGTCCTGAAAATTCAGGACCGCATAATCTTGAGCGTCCTGATTCAGGAAAATCCTTTTCTTGGCGTCGAAGTATTCCTGAAAATCCTTATGGCGGTCGAGATGATTCTGGTTGACGTTCAAAATAACCGCGATATGCGGCTTGAATCCGCGAATGCCCGGAGTTCCCGGCGCAACGACTGTTTCCAGCTGGAACGAACTGGTTTCCAGGACGACAAAATCCTTATTGTCCAGATCCAGAACCTGTCCGGAGAACGGCGCGCCGATGTTACCGCACAGACACGAGCGCCGGCCGGAGGATTCCAGCACCTGGTGGATCAAAGTCACGACCGTTGTCTTGCCGTTACTGCCGGTGACCGCGATAACGGGTTTGGAGCAAAACTGAAACGCGAACTCGATCTCCCCCAAGACCGGAATATTTTTCGCCCGTGCCCAAGAAACCGCTTCGCTGTTATGCGGCACGCCGGGGCTCAAGACGACCACGTCGCTCTCTTCAATAAAAAGACGGGTGTGTCCCTGGAATTCACAGGCTACTTGATGCTGTTTGGCCCACTGCCGAAAATCCTCGGACACGGCATTCTCGCCGTCCTTTTCGGAAATCTTTGCCTTGCCATCCAAACGGGCCGCCAGCCTGGCCAAGGCCATTCCCGTGCGCTGCGCTCCCAGGATCGTTACTGTTTTATTTTTGAGATCCATTAACGAATTTTCAACGTCATGAGGGTGATGATGGCCAGGATGATGGAAATAATCCAGAAACGAATAATAATTTGCGATTCATGCCAACCCGAGAGCTGCAAATGATGATGCAGCGGGGACATCTTGAAAATTCTTTTGCGCCGTAACTTGAAGGAAACAATCTGCAGGATCACCGACAACGTTTCAATGACAAAAACACCGCCCATGATGACCAAAAGCAATTCCTTCTTTGTAATGACCGCGATCATCCCCAGCGTCCCGCCCAGCGCCAGCGAGCCCACGTCTCCCATAAAAACCGACGCGGGCGGACAATTGAACCAAAGGAATCCCAGACTGGCCCCCAAAATGGCGGCGCACACCACGGTGAGCTCTCCCGCGCCGGGGACAAAAGGGATAAAAAGGTATTCACTGAATTGCGCGTGACCGGTGATATAACTCAAAATCGCCAGCGTCAGGCTCACCATCATAATGGATCCGATCGCCAGCCCGTCGAGGCCGTCGGTCATGTTAACGGCGTTCGAGGTGCCCACCACCACCAGCACCACGAACGGGACGTAAAAAACACCCAGGTCCCAGATGATGCTCTTCAAAAACGGCACGTCCAGTTTCGTTGAAGTTCCGGGATGAAAATAAATGTAGGAACCGACAAAACATCCCAACAAAATTTCCCAGAGCAGTTTCGTGCGTTTGGG
>MHGM01000012.1:0-1247 GCA_001805565.1 Omnitrophica WOR_2 bacterium RIFCSPHIGHO2_01_FULL_52_10 | reverse complement strand
GCGAGGTACGCGCCGGCGAACATGGTCAAGAGAACATAATGATTCCCCAGGTCGGCCCAAAGGGCGACCGAGATCAGGATCGATGCCAGGATGAAGATCCCGCCCATCGTGGGCGTCCCCTGTTTGGAATGCTGGAACTTGTCGAGGTCGGGGCAGTCTTCACGCTTGGCGATCTCGCGGATCTTAAAATCTTTGAGCTTGCGGATAAACCACGGCGCCAAGATAACGCACAGGACGAACGTCGTCAGACCGGCCATCGCGGCCCGGAAAGTAATATAACGAAGAATGTTGAACCCGAAAAAAACGTCCCGCAACTGGGACAAATAATAAAACATCCAGACCCCTGTTTAATGTTTCTTGTTCAAATGACGATGCAAAAAAACGACGACCCGTTCCATCCGCATCCCGCGTGAACCCTTGACCAGGACGATATCGCCCGGCTGACAAAGTTTTTTAAGCCGCTGGGAAACTCCCGCGACGCTGTCGTGATGGAACACGCCGATGCGCCGGTTGCGCTGCCGGATACTGCCGGCGGCGTGCCGGGAGAATTTTCCAACCGTGATGGCCACATCCGTTGACGACCGGGCGATCCAGCGCCCCTTTTCCCGGTGCAACGGCGTGCTCCGCGCGCCCAGCTCCAGCATATCAGCCGTGATAAAAATCTTTTTTCCCTTCGCCTGCAAGGCGTCCAGCATCTTAAGGGCGTTACGCACCGACACCGGATTGGAATTGTAAGTATCATCAATAACGGTGACGCCGCCGATCTTTCGCATCTGCTGACGATGGCCGCCGAAGGTCAGCTTCTCAAGCGCTTTCTTGCTCTCGCGGTCGCTGATCCCGAACAAACGTCCGCAGAGGATCGCCGCCAGCGCGTTGTACACGTAGTACGGCGCGGGTGTATTTAATATAAAGCCATGCCCGTCGACATGAAAACAAATTTTTCGATTATTTTTTACGTGAATCTGACTGGCTTGCACATCGGACTTTCGTTCAATCCCGTACGAAAGGATCTTCGGACGTTTTTTTTCATTAGGGATCTTGCGCAAATACGGATCATCGTTATTGAAAATGACATGCCCCTTCGCGCCGATGCCCCGAAAGATCGCGGATTTTTCCTTATACACTCCGGATCTGTCCTTGAGCCCTTCGAGGTGAGATTCGCCGATGTTGGTCAAGACGGCAACGCTCGGCTGGGCGATCGCGGCAAGCCGTTGGATCTCCCCGGGATAGCTGGTCCCCAGCTCGAT
>MHGM01000011.1:4025-4945 GCA_001805565.1 Omnitrophica WOR_2 bacterium RIFCSPHIGHO2_01_FULL_52_10 | reverse complement strand
GCCGTGGATTCTTGATCTTTGAAACGTCGACGACGATCTGGTCCATGGTGACGCGTCCCAACACAGGACAGCGCCGGCCGCCGATCAAAACGTCGGCCTTGCCGGAGAGACCGCGCAGATAACCGTCGCTGTAACCGATAGGCAGAGTGGCGACCGTCATCGGACGGCGCGCGATAAAGGTGCGGCCGTAACTGATGCTTCTTCCCTTTTGAATGCGCTTTAAAAAAATGATCTTCGAATGGACACTCATCACCGAACGGAGCTTAATTTTCTTCTCTAATTCCGGACGCGGATACAGGCCGTAAAGCATCAGTCCCGGCCGGGCGAGATTCAAAATCTTATTCGGATATCCAACCAGCCCCATGCTGTTGGCCGCGTGGACAGAAGGAATATTCAAACCGCTTCGTTTGAGCTGACCGACGAGCATTGAAAGCTGCCGGATTTGTTTCTGCGTGAAAGCTCGATCCGTATCCGCCGACGGGAAATGCGTGCAGATCCCCTGGATCCGCAAATTCCGCAGACGGCTTAACTTTTTTATGAAATCCAGGGCCTCTTCATGCCAGACCCCCAACCGCCCCATGCCGGTGTCGACTTTGACGTGGATGTCTACCAGCCGCCCCTGTTGCCGCGCGTACTTATCCAACGCCCGAGCCAGTTCAAGGTTACATACCGTCGGGGTCAGATCGTAATCCACAATGTCTTTAGCCTGTTCGGGAAGGGTCGTTTCAAACAAAAGGACCGGCGTCCGAATGCCGGTCTGGCGCAAAGCGACCCCTTCAGTCAGATTCGATAACCCGATGAAATCCACCTTCTCTTGGACGAGAACCTTCGCGACCGGCAGCATCCCGTGCCCGTAGGCATCCGCCTTGATGACGGCGAGAATTTTCGTCTTGCCGGCCAGCCCCGCCGTCGGCGGGGCA
>MHGM01000011.1:452-3950 GCA_001805565.1 Omnitrophica WOR_2 bacterium RIFCSPHIGHO2_01_FULL_52_10 | reverse complement strand
ATGCTTATTCATCATATTTCAACCGCAACTTTCTTAAACGCCGATAAGGAAGGATTCCGTCTTTTACATTTTTGTATTATTGGCATAAGATTCTTATATTCTGCTTTCCATATTCCACAAAGTTTATACTCATGATCCAACAATACAAGTAGCGCATAGTCAAATTTGTGCGCAGAAAAGGCTCCCATTCTACCTGTGTCTCGTGGCAACCCCTTTTCTTCACTTTTTCTAGTTTTTATCTGAACCTTTTTCTCTTTCCTGTCAACCGCATCATACCCGGCAGATCTTGGATCACATACGAGTTTCAACTGCAACTTATGGCACGCCAAGACTTCACCGACTTCTCCTGTGATTCCCAGCTTACGACAATAATCCGTTTCTTTCTCATACATCAACGCTGATCGAATAGCATTTTTTAAATGACCCAAAAGCGCTTTGTTAATACCAATCGTTTTTATTTTCTGTTTGATTCCCATTTATTTCTGAATTCCCCTCCCGATTCCTGCCACGCGACGGGAATTACTATTTCACCAGCTTATCATACTCCGCGTGAGCGCCTATCCAGAACCATACTGCCCCTTCCTCGCTTTCAATGCCCAAAGCGCGGTATTGCATGCCGATTCTCACTGACCAATACTTACGAACTTTCTTAAAATGTAAAGATGTATGGTGAGGATTTTCCTTAAGCAGTTTAAAATTTTTGTCGGCTAATTGTCGAATATTGGCGGGGAGTTTATAATAGCAATCCCAGAAGGAAGGATTGACAAAATGCCTCATAATTCTTTGCATTTCCCTTTTGCAAAATCTTTCAAGGCCTTGCTGCCGAAACGATCCAGTTTTCCTGAACAAACATCCTTTTCAAATTTCCTGTCCCATTTTTCAGCCTCAACCCTATGAAACCACGCGCTAAACCGAACGAAAGCTTTCTCCGGCAAACTCAATACATCATTCTCTAATTCTCTGATCTTTATCATAGCTCCTCCTTGCTCTTAATTGCTTAAACAAAGTATATCACAACTGGCCACTCTCTACTCTCTCGCTCTCTACTTTTTACTTTTCTGCACTTGGCAATCTTCCGGGTACAAATACAACGGCACAAGGGTTTCCGCCGCGTCGCAGTCTTTCGCCTCAAACCGTTTCAGGGCCAGGGTTGCCAGATGCCTGGCCTGCGGGTACATTTGTTTTTCACCGGCAAAGCGCGCTTTG
Organism: Omnitrophica WOR_2 bacterium RIFCSPHIGHO2_01_FULL_52_10; assembly: GCA_001805565.1. Taxonomy (GTDB): domain Bacteria; phylum Omnitrophota; class Gorgyraeia; order Zapsychrales; family Zapsychraceae; genus UBA10015. Next base: position 2,744 of record MHGM01000011.1, on the reverse strand, counting down.
ATCCCGGCGGCCTTCTCGATCGCTTCCCGAAAAAGCGGCACGCCGTCGCCGACAAATGTCACGTCACCCTTTATCCGCCCTCGCTGACGTGAGGCGGATAACACATCCTTAATATCCGCCAATAAATATTTGCTCTTTCTTTTTAACGCGTCCCCTTTTTTCTGATAAAGGCAGGCGTAGACCATATTCCTTTTGGCGTCGCACACCACACAGATTTGGCCGTCACCGGCCAAATTGAGTGCCAAGACATCCAGGCTGGGGATACCGACAACGGGCTTTTTGAGCGCGAAGGCCAGACCCTTGACCGTCGCCAACCCTACCCGAAGGCTGGTAAACGACCCCGGCCCAAGCCCCACGGCAAAGCCGTCGAGTTTGGCCAACGTCAGCCCAGCCTTCTTTAGTATCCCCTGAATCGCCGGCATAATCGAGTCAGAGAGGACCTTCTTAAGAAAGATGCCGCGGGAATGAAGCGCCTTCCCGTCCTTCGCGACTGCGAGGCTGAAATGTTTGCTGGAAGTATCAAGGGCTAAAAGATTCATAATAGTAGCGTTAATGGTTAATGGTGAATAGTAAATGGTCCATTGACCATTAACTATTTACCATTTACGATCCGCGAAGTGCTGAATAACAGGTGAATACCGTTCTCCCACCGCCGTAAATTTAATAAAACGCTTATTCTCGCCTTTATGCTTTAGTTCAACGCGCAAATACTCTTTGGGCGTAAACTCTCCCAACCGCTCGGCCCATTCGATGACGGCAACGCCATCGCCGTAAAGAAATTCCTCGTAACCGATGGAGCTGATCTCATGGATCGCTTCCAGGCGGTACAGATCAAAATGATACAGCGGCAGGCGGCCGTGATACGCGTTCATCAGCACAAACGTCGGGCTGTGGACTTTTGCCGGGGCGATCTTTAATCCTTGGGCGATACCTTTGATGAAGGTGGTCTTGCCGCTGCCCAGTTCTCCCTCCAGACAAAGAATATCTCCTTTGCGCAAATGCCTTGCCAACTTCTCGCCGAGTTCCAAAGTTTGATCCGTACTCTTTGATAACACGTTGATGGCTTTCATCAGAAATGGGTATAACCGCGGGGCTCAATCTTTGCCAGCGCGCCGGTTTTATTCTTTAACAATAATCCTTTGGCACGGGGGACGATCTCTCCAATCGGATAAAACCGGAATTGTTTTTGCCGCCCCAAAAAAGCGGCCTTCCGGCGGGGAACCGTAAACAAAAGCTCGAAATCCTCACCGTCGTAAAGCGCCTGGCGCAAACCGGCTCCGGCGCGGCGCGGAATTTCGTTTTCCTCTAGAACAGCGCCGACCTTGCTTTCTTCCAGGATGTGCCCCAGATCCGCGGCCAGGCCGTCGGAGATATCGATCATGGATGTCGGTTTCGCGTGGCGGATCAAATACCGCGCCTCTGTGACGCGCGGGGTAAATTTCAGATGCCGGCCCGTGGACAAGGACTTCCCAAGCGGCCCGGTCACAAAAATCTGATCGCCCTCCCGCGCGCCTCGGCGGTAAACAACGTCTTTCTTGGACACCTCACCGGTCAGCGCCACGTTAATCACAATCTTTTCGCTTTTGATTGTATCGCCGCCGACGATGGCAACGCCGAATTGCCGCGCCAGCGCGTCCATCCCTTTATACACATCCCGGACAAACGCCCACGGCAAATTCCCCGGGACGCCCAAGGACACGACCGCGTAGCGCGGTAACCCACCCATGGCCGCGATGTCGCTGATACTGCACGCCAAAGCCTTGCGCCCGATCACGCGCGCCGGCGCGGTACGCTTGAAATGAACGCCCTCCATCAGCATGTCCGTCGTCAATAAAAGATACCGCTTGGCATCCAGCGGCACAACGGCCGTATCATCGCCGATGCCCTTGATGACGCCCGCGCGGGAACCCCGATATTCTTTCAGAAGGTCGATCAGACCGAATTCGCCGATTTGGGATAATTTTGTAAGCATATGATTGGACTAAAGACTGAAGACTGAAGACTGAAGACCAATGTCTTTTATCATTAGTCTTTGGTCTTTGGTCTAAAAATTCTTTTAATATTTTTCCGAAACGGCCGACGGATAATCCCCTTCTCCGTCACGATGGCCGTAATCAGTTTATGGTCCGTCACGTCGAACGCGGGATTGTAAACCTTGACATCGCGTGGTGCCGTCGAGATTCCGCCGAAGCCCAAAACTTCTTCCCTGCCCCGCTCCTCGATAGGAATCTGTCTGCCGCTTCTGATGGAGAGATCGAAGGTCGACTCCGGCGCCACGATATAAAACGGGAT
>MHGM01000011.1:0-342 GCA_001805565.1 Omnitrophica WOR_2 bacterium RIFCSPHIGHO2_01_FULL_52_10 | reverse complement strand
GCTTCATCAACGTCGCGGCCATGTTGTCGCAAATCAAAGTCGTATCAATGCCGGAACGCAAAAGTTCCCATACCGTCAGGCGCGCGCCCTGCAACAGCGGGCGCGTCTCGCAGGCGTACACTTGAAATTTCTTACCCTGTTTCTTTGCCGTGTACATGACTCCCAAGGCCGTCCCGTAATCGACGGTCGCCAAGGCCCCGGCGTTGCACACCGTCAGAATCGAGGCGCCGCTTTTGATCAGCGCGGCGCCGAAATCCCCCATTTTACGGCAAAGTTTGCGGTCCTCCTCATAAATCGCCAGCGCCTCTTTTTTCAAAATGTTCTTCAGCTGCGCAACGCTTA
>MHGM01000010.1 GCA_001805565.1 Omnitrophica WOR_2 bacterium RIFCSPHIGHO2_01_FULL_52_10 | reverse complement strand
CGAAGGTGGCTCCGAAAAATGTCACTTACATGGATGTCTCGTCGCTTCAGGTTGTTTCGGTCGCCGCGTCCTTGATTCCGTTTCTCGAGCACGATGACGCCAACCGCGCGCTAATGGGTTCGAACATGCAGCGCCAGGCCGTTCCGGTCATGATTCCAGAGGTTCCCTATGTTTCAACGGGGATGGAGGGCAAAGTGGCCCAGGATTCCGGTGTTGTCGTTTTGGCCAAGCAATCGGGGACTGTTACCAAAGTCGACGCGCGAGAGATCGTGATCGGCGATACGGTTTATCCTTTGAAGAATTTTCAGCGGACCAACGCGAACACATGTATCCAGCAAAGACCTTTGGTCAATGTCGGTGATAAAGTTCAGGCCGGCGACCCTATCGCCGACGGTATCGGGACTAAAGACGGTCAGTTGGCGCTGGGCTGTAATGTTTTGGCCGCTTTTATGCCCTGGCGCGGGTTTAATTTTGAAGACGCTATTTTGATCAACGAACGATTGGTTCGTGAAGATAAATTTACATCGATTCATATTGAGCGTTTCGAAGTAGAATGCCGCGAAACGCGTTTAGGCAACGAGGAAATCACGCGCGACATTCCCAACGTCGGAGAAGATGCCCTCGTGAATCTCAATGAGGATGGCATTATTCGTATCGGGGCCGAGGTCAAGGCTGGCGATATTCTGGTCGGTAAAGTGACGCCCAAGAGTGAAAAAGAGCTTTCCCCGGAGGAAAGGCTTTTGCGGGCGATCTTTGGCGAAAAGGCTGCGGATATCCGGGATACTTCCCTGACGCTGCCTCCCGGGATTGAGGGTGTCGTGGTTCACGCGGAGATTTTTCAGCGGGCGGAGCGTGGACGTAAAACCAAAGAAGATAAGAAAAAAGAAATGGAGGCCATTGAAAAGATCAAGGCCTATTACAAACAGGAAATCGAGTTTGCAGAAGAAGAAAAACAAAAGAAGATATGCAAACTGCTGAATATCGACAAAAAGAAGATCGGCAAGATCCGGTTCGACGAATTCGAAGAGGATTCTGAAGAGTATGAAGTCGTCCGTTTCTATGACGATAAGATCGCAGAGCTGGTCGAAGAGGAAGTCCAGGAGATTGAGCGTATTCGCCGCGGCGATGAATTGCCGGCGGGCGTCTTGAAAAGAGTCGTTGCGTATATCGCCACTAAACGTAAGGTTGCCGAAGGCGATAAAATGGCCGGTCGTCATGGGAATAAAGGTATTGTTTCGCGGATTCTTCCCGAAGAGGATATGCCATTTCTGGAAGACGGCACGGCGGTTGATATCGTTTTAAATCCATTGGGCGTCCCCTCTCGTATGAACGTCGGCCAGCTTTTGGAAACCCATCTGGGGTGGGCCGCGAAGGCACTGGGATTCCACGCCGTCACATCGGTCTTTAATGGAGCGACCGAGCTGGAAATACGCACCTGTCTGAAAAATGCCGGCTTGCCGGAAGACGGCAAGACAACCGTCATTGATGGACATACGGGAATTCCTTTTGACCAGAAAATCACGGTCGGATATATCTACATGCTCAAATTGAATCATCTTGTTGATGAAAAGATTCACGCGCGTTCCATCGGCCCTTATTCGCTGGTCACACAGCAGCCGTTGGGCGGGAAAGCGCATTTTGGCGGACAGCGTTTCGGGGAAATGGAAGTCTGGGCGCTGGAAGCATATGGAGCCGCTTACACCCTGCAGGAAATGTTGACGGTCAAAAGCGACGATGTCACGGGGCGCAGCCGCATGTATGAGTCTATTGTCAAGGGACAACACAAGCTTGAGACGGGAACGCCTGAATCGTTCAATGTTCTCGTCAAGGAATTGCAGGGATTGTGTCTGGATATTCAGGTTATTAAAACGGCATCTGAACAGCAACAAGAGGCAGAGAAGGCCGAAAAGGCAGACAATAAACTTCTAAATAAACTTAGAGAGAAAAAAGAAGAAAATGGCTAGCTCAAAAGAAGAACTTCAGAATCGTGATTATGTCACAATCCGTATCGCCTCACCGGAAAAGATCCGCTCATGGTCCTGTGGTGTCGTCAAGAAGGCGGAAACGCTTAATTACAGAACGTTGAAACCGGAAAAGGACGGGCTTTTTTGTGAAAAGATCTTCGGTCCGGTACGCGACTGGGAATGTAATTGCGGTAAATATAAGGGGATCAAGTTCAAAGGGATCACCTGCGACCGCTGCGGTGTCTTGGTGACGCGTTCTTCCGTGCGCCGTGAGCGCATGGGGCATATTGAGTTGGCCTGCCCGGTTACGCATGTCTGGTTCTATAAGGCCGTCCCCAGCCGTTTGTCCGCTTTGTTGCAAGTCACTTTGCGGGACATGGAAAAGCTTATTTATTATGAGGAATACATCGTTGTCGATCCTGGCAATACGCCTTTAAAGAAGAATCAGCTCTTAACCGAAGATGAATATCAAGAAGCGTTGATCAAATACGGCGGCGGGTTCAAATCGAAAATCGGCGCCGAAGCCGTGCGCGACCTTTTAAAAGAGCTTGATCTGGCCACGTTATGCAAGAAGCTGCGCAAAGACTTGGAAAAAGCCAACCCGGCGGGGACAAACCATAAGAAGATCGCCAAGACGCTCAAAGTTGCCGAAGATTTTAAGAAATCGGGGAATTCGCCCGACTGGATGGTGCTGGGCGTCCTCCCGGTGATCCCGCCTGATCTGCGGCCGCTAGTTCCCCTCGAAGGAGGACGTTTTGCCACCTCGGACCTCAACGACCTTTACCGCCGCGTTATCAACCGTAATAACCGTCTCAAGAAGTTAATTGATCTCAGGGCTCCGGAGATCATCTGCCGTAACGAAAAACGGATGCTCCAGGAAGCCGTGGATGCCCTTTTGGACAACGGGCGTCATGGTAGGCCCGTTCTGGGCGCCGGGAACCGTCCTTTGAAATCCCTGTCAGATATGTTAAAGGGAAAACAGGGACGATTCCGCATGAATCTTTTGGGAAAGCGCGTCGATTATTCAGGGCGTTCCGTTATCGTCGTCGGGCCAAATTTGAAGTTGCATCAATGCGGATTGCCCAAGAAGATGGCGTTGGAATTATTTGAACCATTTATTATCCGCAAATTACGTGAAAAAGGGTATGTTCACACGATCAAGGGCGCCAAGCGGATGGTGGAGAAGGAAAAGGCCGAGGTCTGGGATATTCTTGATGAGGTCATCCAGGACCACCCGGTTATGCTCAACCGCGCCCCCACGTTGCATCGGTTAAGTATCCAGGCGTTTTATCCCACACTCGTCGAAGGAAAAGCCATCAAATTGCATCCGTTGGTGTGCGCGGCCTTTAACGCGGACTTCGATGGCGACCAGATGGCCGTCCACGTGCCGCTTTCCCTGGAAGCCCAGATGGAATGCCGTCTGGAACTTTTGTCCATCAATAATTTGTTCTCACCTGCTGACGGCAGGCCGATCGTGACACCTTCCCAGGATATGGTCCTGGGTCTTTATTACCTCACGAAAGAAGACGAGAAGAGTGGAGGAGATACTCGTGTTTATTCCACGCCGCAGGAAGTCATTGTTGCGTTCAACGACGGCTTTTTGGGTCTTCATAAACGTATCAAGCTGCGCACCAATATCCCTGTCTGGGGTGAGGAAAAGCCCTCTTTGATCATTTCCCAGGAAGAAGCTTTAAAAGGCGCGGATGAGAAAAAGACCAAGAAGGAAGAAAAGTCGAAAAAGGAAGAAACACACGCCCCGTCTATCATTGAAACGACCGTCGGGCGAGTTCTCTTTAATGAAATCATCTTCGCTGAATTCGGTTTTGTCAACGAACTGCTAGACAAAAAGAAAACAGGGGCGATCGTTTCGGATTGCTACAAGCGTTTTGGTCAAGGAAAGACCATCAAGCTTTTGGACGATCTAAAAGAGATGGGATTCATCAACGCGACCCTCGCGGGGATATCGATCGGTATCGGCGACATGACCATCCCGCAGGAAAAAGCCGATATCCTCAAAAGCTCGAAGCAGGAAGTCGCGAAAGTCGAAGATCAATACCGCAAAGGTATCATCACCGGACGCGAGCGTTATAACAAGATCATCGACATCTGGACGCATACGACGGAAACCATGTCTGATTTGGTGTTCAAGCAGATGGATCCGTTCAATCCCGTTTTTATCATGGCGGATTCGGGCGCGCGCGGTTCGCGGTTGCAGATCCGTCAGCTCTCCGGGATGCGCGGGCTTATGGCCAAGCCATCGGGTGAAATTATCGAAAACCACATCACAGCGAGTTTCCGTGAAGGATTGACTGTCTTGGAATACTTTATTTCGACGCACGGCGCGCGTAAGGGTTTGGCGGACACGGCTTTGAAAACAGCTGACGCCGGGTATCTGACGCGGCGTCTGGTCGACGTGGCGCAGGAAGTCGTCGTTACCGTGGAGGACTGCGGGACACTTAATGGCATCACGGTTTCCGCCATTGTTGAAGGTGATGAACTGGTCGTTAGCCTTAGAGAGCGTATCACGGGACGTGTCGCTTTGGACAGCATTGTTGACATCGTTACCGATCAGAAAGTTATCGAGGCCGGAGAAATCATTGATGAAGAAACGGCCGAATTCATCGAACATTTGGGTATTGAAAAGGTGCGTATCCGCAGCGTCTTGACCTGCGAGGCCGAACGCGGCGTTTGCGTGAAATGTTATGGACGGAACTTAGCTACCCAGCGTCATGTCGAGATCGGTGAAGCGGTGGGAACCATTGCTGCTCAAAGTATTGGTGAGCCCGGGACCCAGCTGACCATGCGTACGTTCCACATTGGTGGAACGGCAAGCCGCGCCATCGAACAATCTTTTTATAAGGCCAAAAACACGGGATCCATCAAGTATCACCAGCTACGCGTGGTCGCCAAGGGCAACGAATTTATCGTCCTTAACCGCAACGGTTCGGTCAGTATCAACAACGAATATGGCCGTGAATTTGAGCGCTATCAGCTTCCGCAAGGCGCGGTCTTGAACATTCCGGATGGTGCGCCGGCCGCCAAAGATAAAGTATTCGTTACGTGGGATCCGTATACGGTGCCGATCATTACGGAAGTCAAAGGTGTTGTTAATTCCGAAGATCTTATCCCCGATGTGACAGTCCAGGAAGAACAGAACCCTGTGACCGGGGTTACCGAGCGGGTTGTTGTTGAACACAAACAGGAATACCACCCGCAGATCATCATGACCGATGAGAAAAAAGAGATCGTCGGCATTTACTCGATCCCTATCGGCGCGCATATTCTCGTTAAGGATAAACAACAGATCAATGCCGGCGATTTGATCGCAAAGATCCCCCGTGGCGCCGGTAAGACGCGCGATATTACTGGTGGTCTTCCGCGCGTGGCGGAGTTGTTCGAAGCAAGACGTCCGAAAGATCCCGCGGTTATCAGCGAAATCGATGGGACAGTTGAGTTCAGCCAGGATAAAAAAGGACGCCGTACGATTATTGTGCGGAGTCCGACTGGGATGCACTCGGAGTACACGATTCCTCATGGCAAACATCCGAACGTATACAAGGGTGACAGAGTCTTTGCTGGTCAGCAGTTGACGGACGGACCGGTCGTTCCGCACGACATCCTGCGCGTGTGCGGCGATAAAATACTCCAGGAATATTTGCTCAATGAGGTCCAGGAAGTCTATCGTTTGCAGGGCGTGCGCATTAACGATAAACACATTGAGCTCATTATCGGGCAGATGCTCAAAAAAGTTAAAATCGAAGACTCCGGAGACACGGAATTTTTGGTTGGTGAGCAGATCAATCGGGTCACTTTTAAGAAGGCCAATGAGGAAGTTTTGAAGAAAAAAGGCAAGCCGGCCAAGGCGACACCGCTTCTTTTGGGAATTACGAAAGTATCTCTAACTACAGAGAGTTTCATCTCTTCCGCAAGTTTCCAGGAGACGACAAGGGTGTTGACAGAGGCTGCCTCTTCTGGTAAAATTGACCTCCTTTGCGGCTTGAAGGAAAATGTTATTGTGGGCCATCTTATCCCTGCAGGGACTGGCCTTAAAGAATACGAAAATGTTGAAGTGGTGAAATATGCCGACGATACAGCAGCTCATCAGGAAACAAAGAGTACAGAAAATAAAGAAGGGTAAGTCGCCCGCGCTCACGAACTGTCCGTTCCGACGGGGAGTTTGCCTGCAGGTTAAAACGATGACGCCGAAAAAACCGAACTCGGCGTTGCGCAAGATCGCCAGGGTGCGCTTGTCTAACAAGTTCGAGGTTACCTCGTATATCCCGGGTGAAGGGCATAATCTTCAGGAACACTCGATCGTACTGGTACGCGGCGGCCGCGTGAAAGATCTGCCCGGCGTGCGTTATCATATCGTGCGCGGGACATTGGACACCGCCGGTGTCGCGAAGCGCAAAAAATCACGATCGAAGTACGGAGCAAAAAAGGATTCAGGTAAATAACATATGCGTAGACGCAGTGCAGAACTAAGAGAAACAGCCCCCGATCCGAAATACGGCAATCGGCTTGTGACCAAGTTTGTCAATGTTATTATGTCCGAGGGAAGAAAAACGACGGCCGAAAATATTGTTTACGGGGCCTTCGACTTGATTGACCAGAAAAATCATGAATTGGGCGCGGTGAAGGTGTTTGCCAAAGCCATCGACAATGTTCGTCCCAAATTGGAAGTCAAATCCAGACGTGTCGGCGGGGCGACGTATCAGGTCCCGATCGAAGTGCCGCTTGCCCGGGGAAATTCCTTGGCGATGCGCTGGATCCGTGATTTCGCGCGCAAGAAAAAGGGTAAGCCCATGCCGATTAAATTGGCCGATGAGCTTATTGCCGCAGCCAAAGGAGAAGGTCAGGCGATCAAGAAACGCGACGATACCCATAAAATGGCAGAGGCGAACAAGGCCTTTGCGCACCTACGTTGGTAATATTGAAACTGCATCGGCTTTGTCTGCAGAAATTAAAGCTGATGCAGTTCTTAATTAATAAGGGAAGTTAAAGAAATTATGGCAGCAGACGCAATACCATTGCATGATGTAAGAAATATCGGGATCATTGCGCATATCGACGCGGGTAAGACGACGACGACCGAGCGGATCCTGTTTTATACCGGCGTCATCCATAAGATGGGAAGCGTTGATGATGGAAACGCGACTATGGACTGGATGGAACAGGAACAGGAGCGCGGGATCACCATCACGGCGGCGAATACCACCTGTTTTTGGAACAAGAAAAAGATCAATATCATCGACACCCCCGGCCACGTGGATTTTACCATTGAAGTCGAGCGGTCTTTGAAAGTCCTGGATGGGGCCGTGATTGTTTTATGCGGGACCAGCGGCGTGCAATCCCAGACCGAAACGGTCTGGCGTCAGGCCGATCGATACAATGTCCCACGGCTCGCTTTTATCAACAAGCTCGATCGTTTGGGCGCGAGTTTTGAGCGTGTCTTGGCCGACGTTCATGATCGCCTGGGCGCCAATGCGGCTGCGATCACATTCCCGAATGGGACTGAAGACAGCTTTACTGGCATTGTGGATGTCATCTTGGAAAAGTATGTCACCTATGAAGACGATTTGGGCGTCAAGCGTATATTAAGCGACGTGCCTGCTGAGCTTAAAGATAAATTAAAACAGTATCGTCACACGTTGATCGAACGTCTCGCGGATGCCGATGATGAAATCGCCGAGAAATTCCTAGAGGAAAAAGAAATCAGCGTTGAAGATATCAAAAAGGCGATTCGACGCGCGACCATCGCTGGTACATTTTTGCCCATTTTATGCGGGTCATCGCTTAAAAATAAGGGTGTTCAGTTGGTCCTGGATGCGGTTTGTGATTATCTGCCTTCGCCATTGGATGTTCCGCCGGTTAAAGGCATCGATCCTGCGACGAAAGAAGAAATCACCCGCCCACCATCTGTCGATGCCCCTTTAAGCGCTTTGGTATTTAAAATAGCCACAGATCCTTACGTAGGGAAATTGTTCTTTACGCGCATATATTCAGGGAGGATTGTTTCGGGTGAAGGGGTCTATAATTCCACTCAGCAGGTCAGGGAGCGCATCTCTAAAATTGTCATTATGCACGCCAATAAGCAGGAAATCGTTCCCAAAGCGGAAGCCGGGGAAATTGTGGCGTTGGTCGGTATCAAGGAAAGCAAGTCCGGTGATACGTTATGCGATCAGGAAAAGAAGATTTTGCTCGAGAATATGCGTATCCCCGAACCGGTTGTCTCGATGTCCATCGAGCCCAAGACCAAGGCCGACCAGGACAAGATGGGGTTTACTTTAAAAAAATTTCTGGACGAGGATCCGTCGTTACGTGTGCACTATGACCATGAGACGGCCCAGACGATCATTTCCGGGATGGGCGAGTTACATTTGGAGATCATCATTGATCGGATGAAGCGCGAATTTAACTTGGAAACGAATATCGGTCGGCCGCAGGTCGCGTATAAAGAAACGATTACCCGCAAAGTAGAAGATGTCGTAGGTAAACATATCAGCCAGAGCGGCGGCCGGGGGCAATACGGCCACGTCGTCATCAATGTGGAACCTGCTCAAGAGCGCGGCAAAGGTGTTGAATTTACTAATAAGATTAAAGGCGGCGCGATCCCGCGCGAATTTATTCCTGGTGTAGAAAAAGGGATCAAGGATGCCGCTTCTGCCGGTGTTCTGGCCGGTTACCCGGTAACGGATCTGGTTGTTACGCTGATTGATGGTTCTTATCACGACGTCGATTCCAGCGAGTTGGCGTTTCAGTTGGCCGCGAAATTCGCTTTGCGGGAAGCGCTTCAAAAAGGTAAATCGGTATTCCTGGAGCCGATCATGGATATCGAAGCGGCCGCCCCGGAAGAATTTATGGGTGCTGTGGTAGGCGATCTCCAGACGAGACGGGCAAAGATCGTCAATATGGGGACACGTGGAAAGATCAAGACGGCACGCTGTGAGGTCCCGTTGGCGGAAATGTTCAACTATGCCAACGCGGTACGTTCCTTAACTCAAGGACGGGCGACGTTTAGCATGGAGCCCGCCTTTTATGCGGAAGTGCCTCAATATGTCGCTGACAAGATCATTGGGGCGCACCAAGAAGCTCTTGGGAAAAAGGGCTAATACATAAATAGAAAATCATAAAACATCATTATTTAAGAGTTTTTATGGGAAAGAAGGAGGCATAAGATGGCCAAGGAAAAGTTCGTAAGAAATAAACCACACTTGAATATCGGTACCATCGGGCACGTCGATCACGGGAAAACGACCCTAAGTTCCGCCATTACCAACGTATTGGCGAAAAAGGGATTAGCCCAGGCGCGCAGCTATGATTCCATTGACAACGCCCCGGAAGAAAAAGAGCGCGGTGTTACGATCAACATCTCGCATATCGAGTATGAGACCGAGAAAAGACACTACGCGCACATCGACTGTCCCGGCCACGCCGACTATATCAAGAACATGATCACGGGTGCGGCCCAGATGGATGGTGCTATTCTCGTCGTTTCCGCCGCCGATGGCGCCATGCCCCAGACCAAAGAGCACATCCTTTTGGCCCGCCAGGTGAACGTTCCTTCCATTGTTGTCTTCCTTAATAAGTGTGATCAGGTCCAGGATAAAGAACTTTTCGAGCTCGTTGAGCTGGAAATCCGTGACCTTTTGACTAAGTATAAATATGATGGTGACAAAACGCCGATCATCAAGGGAAGCGCCCTGGAGGCCATAAACAACCTTAATGACGCCTCCAAGACTCAGCCTATCGTCGATCTGATGAAGGCTGTTGACGATTTCATCCCCGAGCCTGTCCGCGAGCTGGATAAACCGTTCTTGATGGCCATCGAAGACGTGTTTTCCATCTCGGGTCGTGGAACGGTCGCTACTGGACGTATCGAGCGCGGTAAAGTCAAGGTTGGCGAAGAAGTCGATCTCGTGGGAATGACCAAGGACATCAAAAAGACGGTTGTTACGGGCGTTGAAATGTTCCGCAAGGAACTTGATTTCGGTCAGGCTGGTGACAACGTCGGCTTGCTTTTGCGCGGTGTTGAAAAAGATGACATCCAAAGAGGCCAGGTTTTGGCCGCTGCCGGATCCATTACGCCGCACACCAAATTCAAAGCCAAGACATATATTTTAACCAAGGAAGAAGGTGGCCGGCATACACCGTTTTTCAAAGGATACCGGCCACAATTTTATTTCCGTACGACGGACGTGACCGGATCGGCCAATCTTCCGGCCGGGGTAGAAATGTGTATGCCCGGCGACAACGTCGAGCTGGAAGTGGAGTTGATCCAGCCCATCGCCATGGAAAAGGAATTGCGTTTCGCTATCCGTGAAGGTGGTCATACGGTCGGTGCCGGTGTTATTCACCAAATTATCGCATAAAACACTGAGATTATCATGCAACAACAGCAAAAAATACGTATAAAACTCAAAGCATTCGATCACAGGCTGATCGATCAATCCGCCCAGGAGATCCTGGATACGGCCATTCGCACGGGCGCCAAAGTTTCCGGCCCAGTGCCATTGCCGACCAAAAAGGAGCTCTATACGGTGTTGCGATCTCCCGTGATCGATAAAAAATCCAGAGAACAATTTCAACTGGCCACCCATAAACGGCTCATTGACCTTATTGATCCTACGGCAAAAACCGTGGAAGCCTTAAGGAAATTGAACCTGCCGGCGGGTGTGGATGTTGAGATCAAACAATAAAGGCGCGTTGAAATCATGATCCGCGGTTTATTAGGAAAAAAAATGGGTATGACGCAGATCTTCGACAAAGATGGAGATGTTGTACCCGTCACTGTTGTCGCGGCCGGGCCATGCACCGTTTTGGGGTTGCAGGATTCTCCCCAAAAGGTGAAGGTAGGCTTTGAGCAGATCAAAGAATCGCGGGTCAACAAGCCCATGCTTGGTTTTTTCAAAAAGACCGGAGTGGCGCCTCTGCGCGTCATTAAGGAGTTTGAATCAACGGATAATAAAGATTATAAGGTCGGACAGGAATTGAAGGCGGATGTCTTTAAGGCCGGTGAGTTCGTGGATGTTCGCGGGACCTCTATTGGTAAGGGTTTCCAGGGTGGCATGAAGCGGTGGCACTGGATGGGTGGTCCTGCCGCGCACGGTTCCATGCACCACCGTCGTGTGGGATCCATCGGCGCCAGCGCCGATCCATCTCGAACGTTACGCGGAACCAACATGCCCGGACACATGGGGGCGCGTCAGATTACAGCTCAAGGGCTTCGCGTGATGGTAGTTGATACCGAGAAAAATATGATCCTTCTTAAAGGCGTCGTCCCGGGACATAAAAATGCGTATGTCGAGATTTATCGTTCCAAGAAAAAGGCCTTCAAGCCGTTGGACGAGGAACGTAAGGCCGTTGTTCGCAAAGTAAATCCGATGAAACAAAGCAAGGCCAAAGCAACCGGTAAGGGGAAATAACGGTGTCAAGTTTGCAGGTTTTAAATAGTGAAGGGAAAAAGTCAGGAACTATCGACTTGCCTCAAGAGATTTTTGCTGAGCCCATTAATCAAGACGTGATTCATCAAGCGGTCGTGATGTACCAAGCTTCCGAGCGCCAGGGCAACGCGTCGACAAAGACACGTAAAGAAATTTCCGGCGGCGGCATCAAACCTTGGCGGCAGAAGGGGACTGGTCGCGCCCGTCATGGATCTATTCGGTCACCGCTATGGAAAAAGGGAGGCGTTGTCTTTGGCCCGCATCCGAGAGATTTTAGCTATAGTGTCCCCCAGAAGGTTCGTCAGGGGGCTTTGCGCGAGACTTTGAACGTGAAATATCAGGGCAAGAATTTAATCTGTGTCGATGATTTCAAAAAACCGTTCGCGAAAACGAAAGAATTCGCTACGATTTTGAAGAATTTGAGTCTTAGCGGGAAAGTGCTTGCCCTTCTTGATGGCTGCGACCCCAGCATACAGAGGGTGTCCCGCAATATTCCGCTGTTTCGTTTGATGCGTTCACAGGATGTCAATGCGTATGATATCCTGCGTCATAAGAAAATTTTAGTCACTAAAACGGCGTTCAATAACTTGTTGGAGCGTATAGCCAAATGATGCACGCCTACGATGTCGTCAGAAATCTGGTGCGTACCGAGCGGGCGACCTTCCTGGAGCCGCAGCGCAAATATCTCTTTCAGGTGGCCACTGACGCCAACAAGGTTCAGATCCGCAGGGCCGTTGAGGAAATCTATAAAGTGAAGGTTGAGTCGGTCAACACATCGCTTGTCCCGGGGAAACTGCGACGCGTGCGTCAGGAACTAGGCCGCACCACGCCTTGGAAAAAAGCGATCGTTACGCTTAAAGACGGACATAAGATCGAGGTCACATAAAAATGGGCATTAAACGATTTAGGCCAGTAACCAGCACATTGCGCCATACGGCTATTGCGGATTTCGCGGAGATCACCAAGGGAAAGCCGGAAAAAAACCTTTTGCGGCCGTTAAAAAGCTCTGGCGGGCGTAATGTGTACGGGCGCATCACCATGCGTTATCGCGGCGGCGGGCACAAACGGATGTATCGTCTCATCGATTTTAAAAGAGATCGCATTGACCAGGAATGTACGGTTTTGGCTATTGAATATGATCCAAATCGTACCGCGCGCATTGCCTTGATCCAATATCCGGATAAGGTTAAGTCGTAT
>MHGM01000009.1:6793-7549 GCA_001805565.1 Omnitrophica WOR_2 bacterium RIFCSPHIGHO2_01_FULL_52_10 | reverse complement strand
TCATCGGGTTCGGGACGACCAATAACGCGTATCATATGACCGACCTGCCGCCGGAAGGCGATGCCAAGGCCGCATGTATTCGGCTGGCCCTAGAAGACGCTCACGTTAAGCCGCAGGAAATCGATTACATCAACGCGCACGGTTCCTCGACGCGGCAAAACGATATTTTTGAAACGAACGCGTACAAAATGGTCTTCGGCGATTACGCGTACAAGGTCCCGATCAGCTCCCTGAAATCCATGATCGGGCATCCCTTGGCCGGGGCCAACGGGATCGAACTGGCCATGGGGGCGCTCATCTTCGAGCGAAACGTTCTGCCGCCGACGATCAACCAGGAATTTCCGGATCCCCAGTGTGATCTGGATTACATTCCCAACAAAGCGCGACAAAAGAAAATCAACTGCATGCTCAAGACAAGCAGCGGTTTTTCGGGAATCCATTCGGCGATGGTGCTACGGAGATTCGAGAGATAGGTTTGTGGCATGTGTAATGCGTTAAGTGTAATGTAGATTTACATAAAACATGACACATAAAACATAACACCAAATGAGGAATGTATGGATAAAATAGCAATCACAGGAATCGGCATTGTCAGCCCCAGCGGGATGGATAAACGCAAATTCTGGTCGAACGTCAGCCACGGGCGCTCGGCGGTCGAGGCCATCACGCGTTTCGACGCCTCGAAATACCCGTCGCACGTGGCCGGCCACGTGCATGAATTGGACGCGTATAGCAATGTTTCTTCGCGGCTTTTGA
>MHGM01000009.1:4228-6766 GCA_001805565.1 Omnitrophica WOR_2 bacterium RIFCSPHIGHO2_01_FULL_52_10 | reverse complement strand
TCCAGCAGGAAAATCTGGAACGCGCCGGCATTTTTATGGGCAACGCCATCGGCGGCTGGTTGTATGCCGAAACGGAATTGCGGGATATGTATATAGAGGGAAGAGAAGGCGTGAGTCCGTTCATGGCATCCGCATGGTTTCCGGCGGCGCCGCAGGGACAGGTTTCCATTCATTACGGGATCAAAGGCTACAGCAAAACGGTCGTCGCCGACCGGGCGAGTTCGCTGATGGCGATCGCCTACGCGGCCAAGACGCTCAACCGCGGCAAGAATGATTTTATCCTGGCCGGCGGCATGGAAGCCCCGGTCACGCCCTACGCGCTTTTGTGCTGTAACACCTCCGGAGTTTTAACACGCCATAATGATGAACCGCAAAAGGCCTACCGTCCGTTTGATAAAACCCGCGACGGGTTCGCGATCGCCGAAGGCGCGGGGATTGTGATCCTCGAACCGCAGGAGAGAGTGAAGAAACGTAACGCCCACGTTTATGCCAACATCATCGGTTACGGCACCACGACCGACGGCGTTGACCGGATTGACCCGGCCAAAGACGGGAAGGAACTGGCCAGCGCCATCCGCATCGCGCTTGAAGACGCGAAACTGCAACCGTCGCAGATCGATTATATCTGCCTTGATGGCGCGGGCACGCGATTAGGGGACGTGACCGAAACAATGGCGATCAAGCAAGTCTTTAACGGCAACGCCAAGAAGATTCCTTGCTCGGCGCCGAAATCCGTTTTCGGGAACATGCTCGGCGCCTGCGGCGCGCTGGATTGTATCACAACGGTGCTGGCCATGGAACACAGCCTGGTCCCGCCGACGATCAATTACACCAAGCCGGATCCCGAATGCGATTTGGATTATTGTCCCAATAAAGCGCAGGCAAAGGAGATTAAAAGCGCGCTTATTATCAATCGTGGAAGAGGCGGAATAAACTGTGCCTTGATTTTACAAAAACCTTAACCGTAAATTTTTAACATGGAGGGTTCAATGGCTGTTGAAGAGAAAATCAAATCAATTTTTCAAAAGGTGCTGGATGTGAAACCCAGTGAAATCCAGCCCAATGCGAAGCTGGACGAGTCACTCGAGGTGGATTCCACCGAGATGGTGGAGATCTCCGTGGCCATCAAGAAGGAACTCGGGATCCCGCTCAAGGATAACGAGCTCAAGAAAACGCACTCCTTCAACGAGATCGTCGCCATTATCGCTTCCAGGAAACCCGCCGGCAGCAACAGCCACGGGCCGGGGTGCGGGTGTGGACACTAATTTAGGTGTCAGTGACGATTTAACTATCAACTATAACCTATCAACTGTCAACTATGAAGATTATCGATTTAAGTTTACCCATCGACGACACGCTCGTCGAAACCCACGCCGCCACCATCGAGCGCATCAGCCACGCGCAAGGAGTTGAGCATTTTAACCGGGTGGTGATGAGCAAGCAGCCCGGGGGCGAAGAGCGCTTCAAAAAAGGCGAGCGGGTGGCGACGAAAGGCGAGATCCCCGACGGCGAGATGCTCTCCTTGGAGATCGTCAATTCTTCCGTCCATATGGGCTCTCACGTGGACGCGCCGTTTCACTACGGTTCCACCTGCGAAGGCAAGCCGGCCAAACAGATCATGGATGTCCCCCTTGAGTGGTGCTACGGTCCCGGCGTTGTATTGGATTTCACCCATCTGAAGTTCCCGGATTTTATCGGCAACGACAAGGTCGTTGCCGCCCTCAAGAAGATCAATTACACACTCAAGCCCATGGACATCGTGCTGTTTTACACCGGCGGCGACAAGCTGTTGGGCGCCGATGATTACGTCAACAAGTACGTGGGGCTTGTGCCTAGCGCGGTGGAATATCTTCTGGATCAGGGCGTCAAGATGATGGGCATTGACACGATCGGCCTGGACCGGCCGTGCTTTTTGATGTTCAAGGAATTTTTATCCACTAAAGACAAATCTAAAATCTGGCCATGCCACTTCCTTGGCCGGCGTCGGGAATACTGTCACATGGAACGCCTCGGCAACCTCGGCGCGATCCCTAAGCCGTACGGATTCACCGTTTCCTGCTTGCCAGTGAAGGTTAGAAATGCTGGGGCGGGATGGTGCCGAGCGGTCGCGATGATTGGATAATGGCGACCGTTTTGCGAGGCACCCCTGCGTTTTGATTTCGCCCCTGCCGTAGGCAGGAAGAAATCAGCAGGGGGCAAGAGTCGTAGCGATCATATGAAAACAAGGAATGTTTATATCATCGCCGGGCCTAACGGCAGCGGCAAGACGACGTTCGCCAGAAAATTTTTGCCCACGTATGCTCATTGTCCGAATTTTGTGAATGCTGACCTTATTGCCCAAGGGCTTTCGCCTTTTTCACCGGCCGCGGCCGCGATAAGATCCGGAAGGCTTGTCCTGGAGGAAATTCACGGCTTCGCGCGCAAAGAAGCGGACTTTGGATTTGAAACAACGCTTTCGGGCAAATCATACGTTAATCTTCTGAAGGCATTGAAGAGGCAGGGATATAAGTTACATCTTTTCTTTTTGTGGGTGCCAGG
>MHGM01000009.1:3266-4169 GCA_001805565.1 Omnitrophica WOR_2 bacterium RIFCSPHIGHO2_01_FULL_52_10 | reverse complement strand
CGTTTCGGTCGTTCTATCGTTAATTTCTTTGCGCTTTACGAGCCACTTCTGGATTCATGGATGTTTTTTAATAATGCCGGGGCCGTTCCCACGCTGATCGCGAAAAGGAAAAACGGGCAGGCAGGGGTCATTGACAAAGAATTGTTTCAGCGGATCAAGGGAATGTGGGGTAAAATATGAAAACGCGCAAGTCATTGCAAGACAAAGCGGAGCTGGCGTTAAAAGATGCTGTCCGCGAGGTTATTGAGCGTCATAAAAAGACCGGACGCCCGCTGGCGGTCTGGGAAAACGGCAAGGTGCGGCATATCTCGGCCGCCGAGGCGCTGTCCATGAACCAGTCCCGACGTGCCGTCGGGACGGTTCAGGATTCCGCCCGAGAGGTTAAAATCCGCCGGGCTCCACGCAAGCGGTGAGTAAGACGACGATAAAATGATAAGGATTATTAAATCAAAAGCTGATGAGAATGTTTTAAAAGAAGCCGCGCGGGATTTTGACGGCTATATCAAAGTGGTTGTTGACGTTAAGCAGAGAATCCTGGCCGCCGGAGGCAAGAAGCACGTCGACGGTGAAGAAGTTTTGCTTAAAAGCGGGAGCCGGCAGGAGGATTTGTGGGGCGGCGGCCTTGATCTGGAAACGGGAGAAGTTGATTTTGACTCGATGATCAATATCCGTCCGGGGCAAAACAACTCCAGCCGCGAGGTCCTGGATCAAAATATTCGTAAACAAGTTGAAGCTGTTATCCGAAGCCTGTTAAAGTGAAAATGAACGCGCGCGAACTTACCTTAAATATCGCGGTTAATCTGGGGCGCCTTGGCCGGTGGGCGATGGAGGGCAGGCAGGGCCGCATCAAGCAGTTCCTCGCGGAGACGGATGATTTCATGCGGCAACTGGAGGCGGCGCCCA
>MHGM01000009.1:3176-3256 GCA_001805565.1 Omnitrophica WOR_2 bacterium RIFCSPHIGHO2_01_FULL_52_10 | reverse complement strand
GTTTCTCAAGACGTTTGAATCGTTCAAGCGGGAATTCGATGTCCTGAAGGACACGCCGTCATTCGATGAAACCTGGGCCG
>MHGM01000009.1:1963-3150 GCA_001805565.1 Omnitrophica WOR_2 bacterium RIFCSPHIGHO2_01_FULL_52_10 | reverse complement strand
CTGACCCACCGGGCGAAACTGGCGTAGAAAAGCCGCCGAGGCGCTGTCCATGAACCAGTCCCGACGTGCCGTCGGGACGGTTCAGGATTTCGCCCGAGAGGCTAAAATCCGCCGGGCTCCACGCAAGCGGTGAAACGGGGGAAGCGAATTCAGGCGGCGCCGCCTGAATTCGGCAGTTAACTGCCGAATTGGCCGGGGCTGAATTTAACAGCTAGCTGTTGAATTGGGCAAGTCCAGTGTCCCCGGAATTCCCAGAGAAATTATGTTTGGTAAAATATACGGTTTTATTTTAGGCATACTTATTTGTTTGGGGATTCTTGTAACATTTTTACAGGTAATCTTAAATTTAAAGAACGGCAAGAGATGGAATCACGGTTTCAAAAAGACAACAGGTATATATAAGGGGTATGATAGTTACGAGTTTCTGCTTCTCGGTATTCTTGTTCTGTTGATTATTCTTTTTGGATTTTTTAACAAATGTTTAGGGGATTGAGTAACATATCCAGCGTTTTGAAAGTGGACAGGTAAGTTTTAGTACATAAAACATGACACTTGACCCATAACACATAACTGGAGGTTCGCATGTCCCACACACGCAACGAAATCACGATTAACGCGCCTTATGATTTAGTTTTTGACATTTCCAACAAGATCGAGCGCTGGACGGAGCTGTTTGGCAAGGAGTATGCCAAGGCGGAGGTGCTGGAGCGTAAGGGCAATGAGATCACGTTCCGTTTGACCGACGAGGACGGCAAGTCCTGGGTCTCCAAGCGCTGGCTTTATAAGGACCAGAAATTCGCCTTTGCCTCGCGCCATGAGCCGATGTTTCCTTTTATCTACATGAAGATCGTCTGGCTGTACATCGAGCGGCCCGAGGGAATTCAGATGATCTGGATCCAGGATTTTGAAATGGATCCCAAGTTCACCAAATTCACCGGCGAGCAGATCGAGGGGTTCATCAACAAACATTCGCAAGATAATATGAAAATATTTAAGGAAGTGATCGAAAAGGAAGCACTGGCAAAAAAATAAAACACGTTTGGACTAAAGACAAAAGACTGAAGACTACAGACTAAAACTTTGTACGAGGAAGTCTTTGGTCTTTAGTCTTCGGTCTGTAGTCCACATGGATAATAAAAGGTTTATTATTTTCCTCGTTTGTCTGGGCAATATCGCCATTTCCTTCA
>MHGM01000009.1:1211-1924 GCA_001805565.1 Omnitrophica WOR_2 bacterium RIFCSPHIGHO2_01_FULL_52_10 | reverse complement strand
CGGATTTTCACACCACCGATTTTGTCGTCGCCAGAATCGTTCCCTATTATATGATTCCCTACGGCTTGGGCGCGCTTTTATACGCGCCCCTGACGCGGTTTTTCGCGTACCGCGCGATTTTGATCGCGGCCATGGCAGTCTTCGCGGTCTTCAGCTTGATCGCCGGGATGAGCCAGTCGCTGACGACGATCTTACTGGCCCAGATCGCGGCGGGGATCGCGGCGGCGAGCTCCACGCCGCTGGGCCTGATGATGATCGGCGATCTCTTTGAAAAGAACGTCCGCGGTCGGCTCGTCGGGACGTATTTCGGCTGCAGCTTCTTTGCCGCGGTCGGCGGGATGATCTTTATGGGCACGGTCCATTGGCGCTGGCTTTTTCTCGTTCCGGCCATTCTGGGCGTCCTCACGGCTTTGTGCTGGATATTTTTCAGTAACGCTTTGGTCAACCAGGGACACAAAGGAAGCATCGATTACCTCAAGGCGCTGGCCAGACCGCACATCCGCAACGTATTCCTTCTGATCTTCGCGATGAGTTTTCTCTATCACGGCGTCCATAAATGGTACGGGGTATTTCTGACGCGGGAATACGGCCTGGATAAAACCGTCATCAGCTTCATCTTGATTATCACGGCCCTGGCCGGCCTGACGGGCCAGCAGATCGGCGGCTATCTTTCGGATAAAAAGGGGCGCCTGACGGCCTCTTACGCGGGGATG
>MHGM01000009.1:0-1095 GCA_001805565.1 Omnitrophica WOR_2 bacterium RIFCSPHIGHO2_01_FULL_52_10 | reverse complement strand
TCTTCGGTGCGTTTTATCAGCGGCGGCTTGGGATTCAGCGCCAGCAAATTTTTTGTGGCCCAAAGTTTTAGTTTGACATTTCTGGGAATCGGGGTTTTAATACTTCTATTAATATTTATTATAAAGAATATATTAAATATAAAACACTAACATATCAGAGGGAACTATGACACAGCCGGCAATAAAAGGGAAAAACGCGATCATCACCGGGGCGAGCCGCGGGATCGGCAAATCCATCGCGCTTCGCCTGGCCCAGCATGGCGTCAATCTGGTCTTGGCCGCGCGCACGCAAGGGCCCTTGGACGCGACCGTCAAGGAGATCAAGGAAAAATACGGCGTTGACGCCATCGGCATCCCCACGGATGTCGGCAAGCTGGAAGATCTCAAGAATCTGGTCAACAAGGCGGCGACGCATTTCAAGAAGATCGATATTTTAGTCAACGTGGCGGGTGTCTCCAGCCAGCATCCGTTCCATCAACAGCCCATCGAAGAGATGGAAATGCTCGCCAACGTCAATTATCTGGGATATGTCCGTTTGATCCGCCTGGTTATCCCGCAGATGGTCGAGCGCAAGGAGGGGCACATCATCAATGTCGTCTCCGGGTCGACGCTGGTGGACCCCATCCCTCGCGGATTCCTGACGTACAGTTCATTGAAGATGGGTTTGCGGGCTTTCCTGAAAGGGCTCTTTTGGGAAATGCGCGAGCACAATATCAAGGTCACGTCGTTGCTGCCGGGGGTTGTGGCCAGCGACCTGACGGACCATCTTAAAGATGTCGCGGTCGAACAGCGCGACCGTCTGATGTCGCCGGAAGCGGTGGCCGACATGGTCATCTTCGCGCTTTCCTGTCCGGCCAATTCCAATCCGCTGGAACTGGCGGTCATCAATCAATTAACAACGTGGACGAAACCGATCATCGATTATAAACAAACCCAGGCGAAATAGCTATTAGACATCAGTCGTCAGTCATCAGTCGTCAGCTTAGTCTGAAGACTGAAGTCTGATGTCTGACGACTAACAGGGGGATAGAGATGGACAAAACAATCGCCACATTCAAAAAGAACAAGTTCCAGGAGATCCGCATCGGCATCCGC
>MHGM01000008.1:19895-28222 GCA_001805565.1 Omnitrophica WOR_2 bacterium RIFCSPHIGHO2_01_FULL_52_10 | reverse complement strand
CTGCCGCTACACAGTCGATGAACTCAAAAAACGTCTTCCCATCTGGAAAAAAGAATATTACGCGGATGGCAGCTCCCAATGGAGTTACTGCGCCGACCACTCTCATGCCCACTGATCCCGAAGACCTGCCTTTGACCATCGATATCGATTCGTTGACGGACGACCAGATCCGGCAATATATCTTTGTGGACGTGCGTGAGGACACCGAGCGCGTGATCAAGCCCTGCCGTGAACTCGTACACGAACATTTTCCCTTAAGCCGGTTCCAGCCGACGGATGGATTTCCCGCTGATCCCCAAAAGCAGTACATTTTTTTCTGCGCCAAGGGCCAGCGCAGCCTGATGCTCGCGGAATACCTGCGCGAGCAGGGTATGAATAACGCCTGTTCACTCGACGGCGGCATTGACGCGATCAAAAAACATTTTCAAAATCAATGACATTAAAAAATTCAACAATCCGGATTGAAGAGCACGCCCCTCTTGAGCAGTACACGACCTTTCGCCTCGGCGCCTCCTGTGAAGGCATGATCCATTGCCAAACCCCGCGCCAACTGGAAGAAACTATTCCGTATCTCATCAAGGAGAAGAAAAAATTTATCCTGATCGGTGGCGGGTCGAACCTTGTCGTTTCCGACGAGCCGCTGGATTGTTACGTGGTGCGCTATTATACCGATAAGCCCGTCATCGAACAAAATGGCACCACGCTCACCGTTTCGGGCAGCACGCAACTGGACCACTTGGCATTTTTTGCCGCGCAACGCGGTCTGGAAGGGATCAACTGCACAACGGGCATTCCCGGCAGCGTCGGCGGTGCGATTGTCGGCAACGCGGGCGCCTGGGGCAAACAGATTGGCGATGTCTTAACCTCCGTTGAACTCATCAGTCCTCAAGGCGTAAAAAAAACCGCTCGTACCGAAGAATTGCAATTTACCTACCGGGACTCTATTCTCAAAAAAACCGGAGACATTGTTGTTTCAGCTGTCTTATCGCTGCAAAAGGGCGACGTAAAGGCATTATCGGAAGAACGGGAAAAAATCCTGGCCGAACGTAAATCAAAACATCCGGATCTGCGCTACGAGCCCTGCGCGGGGAGTTTTTTCCGAAATATCGAACCGACCTCAAAGGCGGGCAAACGCCAGGCGGCCGGATGGTTTCTGGAAGAAGCCGGCGGTAAAAAGCTGAAAGTCGGCGGGGCCGTCATTTACCCCAAACACGCCAATATCATCATCAAATCCGACGGCTGCCGCAGTCAGGACGTCTACGAGCTCTCGCTGCAGATGGCCCGCGTCGTGAAAGAAAAATTTAATCTGGATCTAGTACGCGAAGTGTGCTTCGTGGGAAAATTCCACGGCATGCCTTCCGACGTGCGGGAGATTATTTGGTAAATTTTGCCCCTTCCGTAAATTTTTATGAAAAAGGGGTAAAATTTATCCCGAAGTATGCGCAGAAAATTTTTGAGCGAAATTTTCAAGCGTTTATACGAGGGATTACTTCCATCCGAGGTCGCCCTTGCTGTTTCGGCCGCGGCCGAAACAAAGCGCCGGGGCAAATCGGAGGCTAAATGAGATTCATTTAGCCTCCGATTTGGAACATTTCAACTTTATGTGTATGCGGTGTGTGTTTGCGGATTTGGGCGCGCAGTTCGGAATAGCGGTCGGCGCGTTTTTGCCAGACACTTTGAATAAGCGCCGATAACTGCGCATCGTCTGCACCCTGACGTAAAGGCGCACGCAAATCCACTCCATCGCCGGCAAAAAGACACGTATACATTTTCCCCTCCGCTGAAATACGCCCGCGCGTGCAGGTGCCGCAAAAAGGCTGTGTTACGGACGAGATAAATCCCACCTCCCCGCTGCCATCGACAAATTCGTAACGCGCGGCGACTTCGCCAAACTCTTTGGCCGCCAGCGGCCGCAAGGGAAGCTGCTCATTGATCAAATCCACGAGCTCGCGCGTGGGGACAACGTAGCGCAGATCCCAGTGGTTGCAGTTACCCACGTCCATATATTCGATAAAACGTAAAACCGGTTTGCGACCCTTAAAATACCACACGAGGTCCATGACGCTGTGGTCATTGACGCCTCGCTGAAGGACAACATTGATCTTGATCGTCTCAAACCCGATCCCTTCGCAAATTTCAATACCTTCCAGAACTTTTTTCAGGTCCCCCTTATTCCCGTTCATCTGATGGAAAAACCTGGCATCGAGGGTGTCCAGGCTGACCGTGATGCGGTCCAATCCGGCATCTTTTAGATCGTGGGCGTAGCGCGACAGCAAAGAACCGTTCGTGGTGAGGGCCAGATCCCTGATGCCCTCAATCGCGCGCAACTTGCCGACGAGCTCGACTAAATTCGGACGCAGCAAAGGCTCACCTCCGGTCAAACGGATCTTGGTCACCCCGGCAGCAACAAAAAGTTTCGTCAAACGGATGATCTCCTCAAAACTAAGCCACTCTTGAGGTTTTAAGAAGGAAAAATGCCGGGCGTCTTCTTTATCCGGCATACAATAGGTGCAACGAAAATTACAGCGGTCGATGACCGAAATGCGCAGATCGCGCAGCGGTCTATGAAAAGCATCTTGAAGAAAATTTTTAATCATCAAATTATCTGCGTATCTCGTATTTCGTATCTCGTCTACGAAATACGAGCGACGAGATACAAGCGACGATTACTCTGTTGTTACCGTCTTTACTTTATCCAAAGCGCCCTTCATCGTATGCCAGGAAAGACTCGCGCATTTGACGCGCGCCGGGAAATGCCAGATACCGGAAAAAACCGAAAGCTTGCCTAAAACATTGGGATCTTTGTCGGGATGCAGTTCGCCTTTGATCAAACGATGGAACTGGTCGAATAAAACCTCCACCTCCTGGCGCGTTTTGCCCTTAAGGCTGGTCGTCATCAGCGAGGCCGACGCCTTGGAGATCGCGCAACCGTCGCCCTCGAAGGAAACGTCATCGATCACACTGCCCGGTTCCTGCACATGCACATAAACATGCAAATGATCCCCGCACAAGGGATTGTACCCCTCGGCATCATGGGTCGCGCCGGGGATCTTGCGGAAATTCCGCGGGCTTTGATTGTGCTCAATGATGACCTGTTGATACAGTTCGCTGCGGCTGTCATACATCAGGGGAACACTTCCTTTACCTTCAAAAGCGCCTCGACCAGACGGTCAATTTCGGCGGTTGTATTATAAAATGACAACGACGCGCGCGAGGTGGCCGGCACACCGAAATGTTTCATCACCGGCTGGGTGCAATGGTGTCCGGTGCGGATCGCGATGCCTTCATCGTTGACCAGAGTGCCGATATCGTGCGCGTGCACGCCGGGCAAAATGAATGACAATACCGCGACCTTTTCTTTGGCGGTGCCGATCAATTTCAACCCCGGCACCTTTTGCAGGGCGCGGGTCCCGTATTCCAGAAGACTTTGCTCGTAGACCTCGATGCGCTCGAACCCGATGGAGAGAACGTAGTCGATCGCCGCGCCCAGACCGATGACTTCGGCGACCGCCGGTGTTCCGGCTTCGAATTTATAAGGCAGCGTGTTGTAGGTCGTTTTCTCGAAAGTGACGGAGCTGATCATATCGCCCCCGCCGTGAAACGGCGGCATTTTATTGAGCAGTGCCGCCTTGCCGTAGAGAACACCGACCCCGGTAGGGCCAAAAAGCTTGTGCCCGGAGAAGGCTAAAAAGTCGCAATCCAGATCCTGCACGTCGACCCGGCGGTGGCCGACGGTCTGCGCCGCGTCAACCAAAACGAGCGCGCCGCGCGCGTGCGCGGCCTTGATCATCTTCTTAACCGGATTGATCGTGCCCAGTGAATTGGAGATGTACACAATAGAAAGCAGTTTGGTTTTCGCCGTTAGAAGCCGCTCGAATTCTTCGTAGAGCAACTCACCTTGATCGTTAAAGGGAATGACCTTAAGGACGCACCCTTTTTCTTCGCAAAGCATCTGCCAGGGTACGATATTGGAATGGTGCTCCATCTCGGAAATGAGGATCTCATCACCTTTTTTAAGAAAATGCCGGCCGTAACTATAAGCGACGAGGTTGATCGATTCGGTCGTCCCCCGGGTAAAGATGATCTCCTGGGAATCGCGCGCGTTGAGGAATCCCTGCACTTTGCCGCGCGTTCCTTCATAGGCGGCGGTCGCCTTTTCGCTTAATTCGTGGATCCCGCGATGGACGTTGGAGGTATATTTTTGGTAATAGACAGCCATCGCTGCCGCGATAGAGCACGGCTTGAAGGTGGTGGCGGCGTTATCAAAATAAACCAGGGGTTTGCCGTGCACACTAACGTGAAGGTTGGGAAAATCCTGCCGGATTCTTTTGACATCAAGATCCATGACGACCTCCCGTCATTTTTCCTCATTTCCTGTTCTGGAACGAAATGACGAGGCTCGCCCTTTCAAAACTGACGGGGCGGCCTTCATCCTTCCAAGACCTCAAGGCTGGGAGCGACCATCCGGGCGGCTTGTTCCCGGACGGAGTCGCGCGTCAGACGGTTTAAAATGTCATCGACAAAGCCCTGCGTGAGAATCCGTGTCGCGATTTTGCGCGGCACGCCGCGCGCCTGCAGATAAAAGATCTCGTCTTCGTTAAGCTGGCCGATGGTGGCGCCGTGCGTGCATTTGACGTCGTCGGCAAAAATCTCCAACTGGGGCTTGGTGTCCACCTGACAGTCCTTGCCCAGCAATAAATTCTTGTTAAGCTGATAGGAATTGGTCTGCTGCGCGATCGGCTGAACGAAGATCTTGCCGTTAAAAACCGCCCGCGCCGCGTCATTCAGCACTCCCTTATAAAGCTGATTGCTCGTCGCCTTGGGCACGCGGTGGTCGACCGAGGTGTGGTTGTCCACGTGCTGATTCTTATACACGCTGTAGAGGCCGTTTAAGAACGCCGCGGCCCCTTCGCCGTTAATGACAACATCAAGATTATTGCGGGTGATCAACGCTCCGGCGACCAGCGAAAAGCCGTTGAACGTCGAATCTCTCTTTTGCCAAACACGCGTGGTACCGACATGATACGCCTTGAGGCTTTCCTTTTGAGCTTTGACATAATGCAGCGTCGCGTTTTCTTCCAAAAACACATCGGTCAGCGGGTCGGCCAGATAAATGTTTTCGTCGTTTAATCCAACGTGGGTTTCCAGAACGCTCGCCTCGCTGGATTTGCCCAGCCGGATAAATGCGTGCGGAAACGTGGCGATCTGTTCACCCGGGGCTTCGGTCACATGAAGGATACAGATCAGCTGGTTCGCGATGATCTTATCCTTAATGTGGATATAAACACCTTCCTGCGTGAGCGCCTTGTTCAGGGCCACGAACGCGGAATCTTTCTGCGGATCGTAATGCGCCCAAATTTCCTGCACCGCCGCCGGATCGTTCTTCGCGGCCTCCTGCAGCGTCGAAACCTCAATCCCGACTGCCGGTAGGCTTCCTTGGGGAGGAATTTTTCCGAGATTCGACAGCTCCTTGTCGAACGCGCCGTTGACAAAAACGATGTTCACGTCCGCCTTGCCGCAATACCGCTTGAGGATGTCTTTACGCTGCGCGGGGCTCAAAGCAGATTTCGCGCTCAGCGTGTAGCGGTGTCCGGCCACGGCGGAAAGGTTGGTGTACTTCCATTCCTCGTCTTTGACCGTCGGGATCCCTAATTTACGAAAACGCGTCAGCCCTTCTTCCCGTAACTGAGCGACCCATCCCGGGGATTTTTCACCTTTGAGCGGCCCGGTGAGCGTATCGAGCTGTTCCATAAACAGGCTATTTTTTTCTGTTGGTGCGATCATCGTATCTGTCATTTCTTGCTCAACCAGTCATACCCTTGATCTTCGACCTCCAGGGCCAGCTCTTTCCCGGAAGACTTGACGATCTTGCCGTCGACCAGGATGTGGACAAAGTCCGGAATAACATAATTCAAAAGCCGCTGATAATGGGTGATGACCAGCATGGCGTTGTTCTTGTTCTTGAGCTTGTTGACCCCGTCGGCAACAATACGCATCGAATCGATATCGAGCCCCGAATCCGTTTCATCCAGCACGGCAAAACGCGGATTCAAAACGGCCATTTGCATGATTTCGTTACGTTTCTTCTCACCGCCGGAAAAATCCACGTTGACCGGACGGTTAATGAACTTCTCATCCATGGCCAGCAGTTTCATTTTCTTGCGTAAGAATACGTCAAAATCCATCGGGTCCATTTCCTCGGCGCCCTGATGACGGCACAAGGCGTTGAAGGCCGCGCGCAAGAACGCCGACATGCCCACCCCCGGGATCTCCACCGGATACTGGAACGCCAGGAATATCCCTTCCTGGGCGCGCTCTTCCGGCTCCATCTCGAGGACATTGATCTTCTTGAAATTCACTTCATAAAGAATCTCGCCTTCCGTCACTTCATAATCGGGATGCCCGGCGATGACCTTTGCCAACGTCGATTTGCCGGAACCGTTGGGCCCCATGATGGCGTGTACCTCGCCGGCGTTAACCTTCAGATCAATCCCGCGCAGGATCTCGGTGTCGTTGATTTTGACGTGCAGATTCTTGATCTCGAACATTGTGTAGCCTTTCTATTAACTTAGTCATCAGACTTCAGTCGTCAGTCGCCAGATGCGACTGACGACTAAAAGCTGATGACTGACGACTTTTTTATCCAACACTCCCTTCTAGCTTCATTTGCAGGAGCCGCACAGCCTCGACGGCAAATTCCATCGGGAGCTCGTTAAAGACCTCTTTGCAGAATCCGTTAATGATAAGGGAGATCGCGGCCTCCATGTCCAGCCCGCGCGATTTGAGGTAGAACACCTGTTCGGCGTTGATCCTGGAGGTCGAGGCCTCGTGCTCCAGTGTGGCGGTCGAGTTTTTGACCTCGATATACGGAAATGTGTTGGCGCTGCATTTGTTGCCAACCAGCATGGAGTCGCATTGGGAAAAATTCCGCGCCCTGTCGGCCGAAGGCATGATCTTGACCAGCCCCCGATAATTATTGTTGGACTCATCCGAAGAGATCCCTTTGGAGATGATGGTGCTCGTCGTCCTTTTCCCGATATGGATCATCTTCGTCCCCGTGTCCGCCTGCATCCGGTGATTGGTCAGGGCCACCGAATAAAATTCTCCAACGGAATCATCCCCCTGCAGGATACAGCTCGGGTATTTCCAGGTGATCGCCGCTCCGGCCTCGACCTGCGTCCAGGAAATTTTGGAACGCCGGCCCAGACACTTGCCGCGCTTGGTCACAAAATTATAAATACCGCCGCGGCCTTCCTTGTCGCCGGAATACCAGTTCTGGACGGTCGAATATTTGATCTGGGCGTCGTCAAAAGCAATCAATTCCACGACCGCCGCGTGCAATTGATTTTCATCGCGCATCGGCGCCGTGCAACCTTCGAGATAACTGACGTAGCTTCCCTCTTCGGCCACAATGAGCGTACGCTCAAACTGCCCGGATTCGGCGGCATTGATCCGGAAATACGTCGACAATTCCAAAGGACACTTCACGCCTTTGGGAATGCAACAGAACGACCCGTCGCTAAAGACCGCGGCGTTGAGCGCCGCAAAAAAATTATCCGAATACGGCACGACGGAACCCATATATTTCTTGACCAGATCGCCGTGATGGACGATGGCCTCCGACATCGAGCAGAAAATGATCCCCTGTTTGGCCAGCTCCGCCTGGTGCGTTGTTCCAACGGAAACACTGTCAAAGACCGCGTCGACCGCGACCCCGGTCAGGCGCTTTTGCTCGCCCAGCGGGATGCCCAATTTTTCAAAGGCCTTGCGCAGTTCGGGATCAACCTCTTCAATGCTTTTGGGTCCCTGTCCCGCCTTTTTGGGCGCGCTGTAGTAGCTGACCCCCTGATAGTCGATCGGGCCGTATTTGAAATTGGGCCAATGGGGTTCTTTCATCGTCAACCAATGCCGGTACGCCTTCAGCCGCCACTCGAGCATCCAATCGGGCTCATTTTTCTTCTTCGAAATAAGCCGGATCGTGTCCTCGCTAAGCCCTTTAGGGATACGGTCGGTCTCAATGTCCGTGTAGAAACCGTACTTGTAATCCCGGCTGGTGAGGACATTTTCCTCGATGGTCTTTTCATTCAGCAATTTTGTTTCTTCTTTACGCATGGTTTCCTTATTAAGACGCTACTCGCTGTGTGCGCCCGCTTCTTTAACGATCGTTTTCTGCCGGATACCTTTTTCCCTATGATGCTTGGACTCGATCAAGTCCGTTACCATGATCTCGGCAAACAATTTGTTGAGCTTCTCATTAAGGTTCAGCATCGGCGCGATGATGTGGCACGTCGCCGTGATTCCACAGTTGGAATAATCGCCGTGAAAAC
>MHGM01000008.1:16293-19723 GCA_001805565.1 Omnitrophica WOR_2 bacterium RIFCSPHIGHO2_01_FULL_52_10 | reverse complement strand
CAGATCACATATCTCCTTCGCGGAGGTGATCTGCCCCGGCGCCTTGTGGCTCATGTACTTGAGGGCAATGAGCGCGTATTCTATCTTTCTGTTAATTTTGAACATAAATGAGCCTCAATTTTATGGAACGAACTTTAGTGAGTGAACATAAAATTGTTAGGCGAATTTACCTCCGCACCAAACAATAAATCTATGTTGTTTGGTGCGGGGGTCAACTCGCGCCTATGACTTAAGTTCGCTTCGCTCCTTAAGTCACGCGCTCGTTGATCTTCGCCGCCACAATAAAATCATTTTCCGACAATCCGCCCAGCGCGTGGGTGGTCAAACAGATCTTCAATTTACGATAGCCGGTCAAATGGATATCAGGATGATGACCCTCGCCCTCGGCGATTTCGGCGATTCTTTCGATGGCCCGCACCGCCGCCGAAAAATTCTTCATCACGAATTCGCGGACAATGCCTTTGCCATCCGCTTCCACCGTCCATCCCGGCGTCAAGGGAAGATATTCCTTGATCCTGGCCGCGTCGAGCGCCTTGCCGATCCCTTCGCAAGGCTGACATTTTTTCTCTGTCAACGTATTCACCGTCATAGTCGCCACCCCCTCCTCCCAGGCCGCGCGTCATCCGATTAGAACGCATCGGCTAATTCAACGACCACATCAGGATTGAACTGGTCTTTCAAAATATTTTCGATGGCCTTGAGCGTGCCCATCGTGGCACTCGGACACGATCCACAGGCTCCCTGATAAAAAACGCGCAGCGTGTTGTCCTTGTAATCCACCAATTGAATGTCACCGCCATCCATCTGCAACGCCGGGCGCACCGTCTGGTCGAGAATCTCGTTGATCTGCGCCATTTCCGGCGAACCGTTACCCGCCGGCGCCGCTTTCTTTTCCGGTTCTGGCGTGGCAAAATCGGGATTATGGCTGCCAATTTTCTCCAAGATCGTCTTCTGAATCCTCTCTTCCAGGCCCTCCCAGTCCACACTGCCGTCCTGCGTGACCGTAATATAATTATCGAAGAAATAGACTTCTTTGATGTGTGGATTAAGCGCGAAGATCGCCCCGGCCAGCGGGTTCGCCGCGCATTCCTCAGCGGACTTGTACGTCCAGTTCCCTGTCGTTTTGACCGGCATATTTAAGACAAATTTCAGCGCATTTGGATTGGGCGTACTTTGGATCATCAATTGCGTTTTCATCATATTCTCCTTAGGAAATGGGCACTTCGAGCGATACCCCCTGCCCGAAAGAATATCCGTCCCACTTCAAGTTTACCATAAAATACTCTAGAAAACGACGTATTTATCATACCGTACCCGACAAAAAATGCAAGGAAAAATTTACCCTGCTCCTAGCTGGTAACTTCATACTTATCAATAAGATACAAGGCGAATGGAAAGGCGCAGGTAAACGCGGGCGAAACGGCGTTTAAAACGTGAATGCTGCGGCGGTCGCCTTCCACGACAAAATCCTGGACCAGCTGGCGGTTACGGGTCTCCAACAGCTGGGCGCGGATGCCGGGCAAGGTACGCTCCGTGAACCCTTCGGGATCAATGTGGCGCACCAGGTGACTGGCCAGATCGACCATGTAACGATTGTTGTACTTCTTCATTTCTTCCAAAGCCAGATCACGGAACCCGAAGCTGTTGGCGGCGAACAGTTGCGCTTCCCGTGCGCATATCTCCACGAATTCTTCGAACGAAAAATTGGCGAGGCGCTCGTAATTTTCCCGCCAGAACGCGGGGATCGCCGTCGGACCGATCTTGATCTCGCCGGAGGCCGTCTTGGTAAAATGCACACCTAAAAAAGGGTTCTGCAAATTAGGTACCGGATAAATGTTGACGCGCACGTCCGTTTTATTCTTGGTATATTTCCAATAGATCCCTTTAAATGGAATGATGGTATATTTCTTTCCAAAGCCAAAATCTTTCGCGATTCTATCCGCGTACAGCCCGGCGCAGTTGATGATCTTTCCTGCGTTAAATTCCCCTGCCGTTGTGCGGACCACATTTTCCAAGTGCCCCAAATATTTTGTCCCGAAAAGAAACTCAACGCCTTGTTGCGTCAGGTCTTTACGCAACGCGGCGCACACCAGTTTGGGGTCCACGCTCGCGGTATCGGGAGAATACAACGCTTTTTTAAACGTCCGGACGTTCGGCTCGATCTCCGATGCCTTATATTCATCGACGATCTCAACTTTTGCGCCGTTACGTTTGCCGCGGCGCTCCAGTTCGTAGAGCTGTCCTAGTTCCTTTTCATTTTGCGCGACGACAAGCTTGCCGCAAAGATTGACTGGAATGCTGTGCTGGCAGCAATACTGCTTCAGCAAACGGTTTCCGGTGACGGTGAACTGCGCCTTAAGGCTGTCGGTGGTGTAGTAAAACCCGGCGTGCAAAACCCCGCTGTTACGACCCGAGGCGTGCGCGGCCTCGGCGGGCTCCTTATCAAGGACCAAGACCCGCGCGTCCTGGCTCTGGTGCTTTACTTCCCGGGCGATGGCGAGGCCCATAATGCCGGAGCCGATAATGAGGTAATCGTAGTGTTGAGACATGACTTTCGAATAAGTGGCCAGGGGCCAGTGACCAGTGGTCAGAAAACTCCTGATCACTGACCACTGACCACTGACCACTGATCACTGATCACTACTGTTCTCTAAATTTCTTGTGTGTTCCGTCGCAGTATGGTTTTTTCTCGCTGCTCTTGCAGCCGCACCAGGCCACAGTCTTCGTTTCGGTGATCACTTCAATGATGGGGTGCATACCGACTTTTTCGTGGGAACCGTCGCAGAAGGGTTGTTTCCTGGATTCACCGCAGGAACACCAGGCGTAGCGGCCCGGCTTCATTTCCATAACAAAGGGGGCGTTCTGGGCGTGGGGGAATTTCTTAGACATAATTTCGTATCTCGTCGTCCGTATTTCGTATCTCGTAAAATCTTTTACGATACACGAGATACGCGATACGAACGACGAACCTCATTTTTCCAACAAATACAGCCCCGTATGCGCGAAGAGATTCGGCCGGGAGCTCACGCGCTTGCTGCCGCTGATGCCGACCTCATCGAGAATCTTGATCCCGTTGTTCTTGCAAAAATACCGAAAATCCTTCAAACTCAAGAACCGCAAGTTGGGCGTGTCGTACCATTCATAAGGCAGTTCTTTGGTGACCGGGACGCGGCCACAAAAGAAGATCTGAAAACGGGCGCGCACGTGACAAAAATTCGGGATACCGACGATGACTTTCTTGCCCACCCGCAGCGCTTCCAGGATCACCTTGCGCGGCTGCAAGACCTCCTGCAAGCTTTCGTTGAGGATCACATAATCGAAGCGTTTATTGGAGTAATCCGCCAGCCCCGCGTCGATGTCGATGTGCGAGACCGTGAGGCCTTTGGCCATACAGCTATAAATGGCCTTTTCGTCGATCTCAACGCCGGTG
>MHGM01000008.1:16163-16277 GCA_001805565.1 Omnitrophica WOR_2 bacterium RIFCSPHIGHO2_01_FULL_52_10 | reverse complement strand
TTTTGATCAACAATTCCAGCAAAACGCCGTCGCCGCAGCCCAAATCCAGCACGCGGGCACCCTTATCCACCCACTTGATGATGATCTGATGATCAAAACGGATACTCTTGCCGG
>MHGM01000008.1:15755-16075 GCA_001805565.1 Omnitrophica WOR_2 bacterium RIFCSPHIGHO2_01_FULL_52_10 | reverse complement strand
CGTGGCCGTAGGATGAATTGATCTCGATGTCGGAAACGTCAAGATCGTTGGCCTTGAGCGCGCGCACCATTTCCTTGGACTGGTACGACGGGTACAGCCAATCCGAGGTAAAGGAAATGACCAGAAAGTGCGCCTTGGCCTTCGCGAAGACGTCCGTCAATTTTCCTTCCGCGGCCATGTCAAAATAATCGAGCGACTTTAAAATATACAAATACGAATTGGCGTCGAAGCGCTGGACGAAATTACCGCCGCGGTATTTCAGATAATTTTCGACCTCAAAATCGTGCGAGAAGTCATACCCCAGGCGTTCTTTGGCGATG
>MHGM01000008.1:0-15722 GCA_001805565.1 Omnitrophica WOR_2 bacterium RIFCSPHIGHO2_01_FULL_52_10 | reverse complement strand
TCGCTCATGTAGGTGATGTGCCCGATCATCCGCGCCAAGGCGAGCCCGCGCGCGGGGATCGATTTGCCGTAATAGTCGCCCCCCTGCCAGTCCGGATCGCCCATGATGGCCTGGCGCGCGACTTCGTGCAAGGCGATCTGCTGGGCGGTGTGACGGGTATTGGTGGCAATGGCGATGACCGACTCAACGTAGCCGGGATATTGCGTCGCCCAGATCAGCGCCTGCAGTCCGCCCATCGAACCGCCGGAGACGCACAACAATTTTTTAATGCCCAGATGGTCGATAAGATGTTTCTGCGCGGCGACCATATCGTCGATGGTGACAAAAGGGAAACTTAAGCCGAACGGTTTTCCGGTCTTGGGGTTGATCGACGCCGGACCGGTACTTCCTTTGCATCCGCCGATCACGTTCGAGCAAATGACGAAATATTTGTCCGTGTCAAAGCCCTTGCCGGGCCCGATCATCGTGTCCCACCATCCAGGCTTCTCCTCGCCCTTATGGAAAAACGCCGCGTGCGCGTCGCCAGTCAGAGAATGGAACACCATAATGGCGTTGGACTTATCTTTATTGAGCGTGCCGTAGGTTTCGTAGGCGAGGGTGACCGGTCCGAGGCTCACACCGCTTTTAAGCTTGAGCTCATGCGGCGGCGCGCAACACGTATGATATTGGGTTTCAACGATGTGCATATGGGGAGAATATTAACACAGGGCTTTGGGCGTGTCAATTTCACATTCGTATCTAGTATCTCGTGAAGCGTATCTCGCGACGGCACGAAACGCGAGATACGAAATACGAGATGCGAGATACGATTTGCTTAATTACTGCCGAGTGTACGCGAACATCGCCTCGATCGTGCGCGCGGCGCGCCGGCGCACGGTTTCATCGAGGACCACGCGGTCGCGGGGCGCGGGGTTTTTCATCGCCCGCAGGATATCTGCGAGGGTATTGGACTTCATGTAGCGGCACAGGGTGCAGGTGCCCACCAGTTTTTTCTCGGAGAACTCTTTCTGCAGACGCGAAGAAAGCCCGCATTCGGTGAGCATCAAAAATTCCTTGGATTCGGTCTCGCGCATGTATCCCAGCATCTCGGCGGTGGAACCGACAAAGTCCGAATGGGCGACGACCGCGGGGCTGCATTCCGGGTGGCTGACGACCTTCACGTTGGGATATTCGGTCCGGACGCGGAAGATCTGGTCCTGGCCGTATTCCTCATGCACGTAGCAGGCGCCGGTGTAGTAGCTGATCGTTTTATGCACGCCGCGGGCATACATTTCATTGACGAGGTTCTGGCCCATCAGCTTGTCAGGCAAAAAGTAGATCTTGTCGCTGGGGATGCGCTCGACGATCTTGTAGACGTTCGAGGACGTGACGCACACGTCGCATTCCGCCTTGACCTCGGCGGTCGTGTTGATGTAGCAGACGAAGGTGTAGCCGGGGAACTGCCGGCGCAGGCGCCGGACTTCCGCGGCGTTGATCGAATCCGCCAGCGTGCAGCCGTCCAGGGCCATGGGGATGAGGACATCCTTTCCGGGGTTCATGATCTTGGCCGTCTCCCCCATAAACCGCACCGCGGCGAAGACAATCACATCCGCTTTCGTTTCCATCGCGTTTTTGCTCAAGGCGTAGGAATCGCCCACGTAATCCCCGACACCGTAGACGATCTCGGGACTGACGTAGGAATGGACCAGGATGACGGCGTTCAGTTCCTCTTTTAATTCATTGATTTCGTTGATGACCGGGACCAGTTCCGCGCATTTCTTGAGGGAATAATGGCAGACCGTGCCGCCGACCTTGATATTCTTCAGGGATTCGTGGAGCTGCTCGGGAGTTATGTGGCGCTGTTTAGTAAGCATGGCTTTCGTATCCCGTATCTTGTATCTCGCAAAAGCACGAAATACGAGATACAAGATACGAGATACAAATATATACAACATTTTCTACGAAATTGCAACCCCTTTTAAGACATTGGGGGAGGCGTCAATGACGCGGACTTTGACGGACTCGCCCAGGGCCCAGCCGCCCCCATCGAGGGTGACTAGGTGGTTGCCGTCGGCGCGGCCGTAAAGGACCTCCGGCGAATGCTTGCTGCCCTTGTTCTCCAGAAGGATCTCGTGCGTTTTGCCGATATGCGCGCGGTTTTTCTTAAGCGAAATTTCTTTTTGAAGCTCGTTTAAGCGGACTATTCGTTCAGTTTTGATGGCTTCCGGCACGTCGTCCTTGAATTTGCGGCCGGCGATGGTGCCTTTGCGCTCGGAATATTTGAAGGTAAAGGCCGAATCAAAATTCACCGCCCGCAAAACCGCGAGGGTCTCTTCGAATTCGGCGTCGGTTTCCGTGCAGAACCCGACGATCACATCCGTGGACAACGCCACCCCGGGGATCAGGCGGCGGATTTTGTCGGCCAAGGCCGTAAATTCTTCCCGGGTATAAGTGCGATCCATCAATCCCAGGATACGGTTACTGCCGGATTGCAACGGCAGATGAATATGTTTGCAGACTTTGGGGTTACGGGCCACGACCTCCAGCAGCTTGTCCGGAAAATCTTTGGGGTGTGGCGAGGTAAAGCGGACGCGCTCGATGCCCTCCACGCCGCTGACTGCTTCCAGAAGGTCAGCAAAATCACGATCTTCGCAGTGGTAACTGTTGACATTCTGACCGAGAAGCGTGACCTGCTTAAAACCGTCTGCTGCCAGCTGGCGCGTCTCCTCCACGACATTTTCCACCGACCGGCTGCGCTCCCGGCCGCGCGTATAGGGCACGACACAGAACGTGCAGAAATTATTGCACCCACGCATGACCGCGAGCCAGGCATTGACCCCGCGCTCGCGCCGCGGATAAACGTCCGAATACGTCTCGAATTCACTCAAGGTAACATCAAAGATTTTTCGTCTCTCGTCCCTCGTCCCTCGTCCCTCGTCCCCCAGGCACTCCCGGATTAACGCGGGCAGCCGCTTATAAGAATCCGGCCCGGCGATAAAATCAATATCGAGCCGACGGTTCCCCAGCAACTCCGTGCGCAGATTCGTCGCCATGCAACCGAGAATGCCGATGAGCGGCTTGTGACCTTGTGACGTTGTGTCCTTGTGACCACTGCGCCTTTTCTGATGTATTTCATGCACCCGATTATAAACCTTCTGATGCGCGTGCTCCCGGATGGCGCAAGTGTTGAGCAACACCACATCCGCCTCATCCTCGCTGGGCACCAACGCATATTTCGCCTTCACCAAAATCGAACGCACGAGCTCTGAATCATAGGAGTTCATTTGACAGCCGTAAGTCTCAATGTAGAGACGCTTACCGGATGTGCTGGAACCTGTTGGTTTATCTTGGTTTGCCATTGTAGCCATGCTCCTTCATATAAGCTTTTGAACGGGGGATATATCTCAAAACTTTTGACTCTCCCGTTCTTGATAATGATGTTCCTGAACACCAGTCTCAACAGCCCTTTCCTCGCCGCACTGTCAAGCTCATCCATGGTGTAATCAACGTGATTGACCACTGCCTTCAGCAGTTTTTGATATTCCTCTGATTTTTCCCTTTCAATGAGCTGCAGTTTCAGCTTCTGGATTCTTCCCTTCAACTGCTTCTCTTCATCGCGCAAAGGAATAATCTGTTTCTTGTATGCTTCCATTGCCAGCAGGCCATTCGTGAAAATGCCGCTCAGCCGTTCCTGCTTCAGGAGATTCTCATCAAGATTATTTTTAACTGATGCAATCTCCCGTTCAATTTCCTCATTATGCGCAGTCCCGGCCTGCTCCACAAGCTGGAATATTCTTTTGTCATCCAGCTCCTCATTGCTCAGCATGACGTCAAGAACCGTGAACATCTCAGATTCAATGTCATCGGCCCTCATGGAAATCTCATGGCAGTCAATGTCATACGTGGGCAAAATGCTTGGCTTTAAGATCACTTAAAATAGTGATTTGTTCATCGATTTCTTGATTTTGGTTTCCAATGCAGTTCGTTGTTCCATATTCATTTATTATTCAATTTTGCCTTATTGAGAAAGTTTCTAGTTTTTTAAGAACATACTGACGTATTTTTTTTTCAGCGATTTGTTTTGCCCATTTAGCCGCTTTTCTAAAACTAAATTCTTTCGGGAAATGCAGCTCTGGGAAGTTTCCGAACTGCTTTTTCTTGCGGCTCGATAAATATAAGCTATCGATTAAGGCCTTCTCTGGTTCGGCAATCAGAAAGCTCCCATCGCCTTTATACCAATCAAAACCACCAAAGAATGACGGAGCGATTTGATGAATAGAAAAAACGCCTACGTTCGTGCGAATGGTATTGGAATGAGATGTTGAAGCCAGAGTAATCACCTGGGGAATCTGTTCAACGATCCCGTGTAGGTGAAGCGCACTAATAAAGGAGACATAAACACGCTGACGCGGAAATAAGTGAGGAATGACTTCAAACGGTGAAAGAGCTCTTGGCCCTGGTTCTGCCCATACGCCCTGGTAAATTTTGATGATCAGGCCTTGATTCGCCAAACGGTTTAAACTTTGAACGATGGTGGAAGCCGATTTACCGGAGATCGCTATCATCTCATGGGTCGTAAAAATGTTCCGTCCCAATTTTTTGATAAAAACCATGATATTTTGTGGTTCGATTTTGCTCACCATAGATGAATTATTTTTTCCCATTTTTTAATTCTTCTAAAAAATGAGCTGTTTTAAGTTTGATCTCATCCCATGCCAAAGGTGAAGAATATGCTTTCTGATCTTCAATCTCGAGATAGGAAACAACAGTGTCCCGGAATTGAGGATATTCGACAAAAAAAAGATTTTCATAAGCAGTTTTTAGGACAGCCTTTCCCGTCTCGAGAGGATGCTTCTGTGCGTTATCATATTGTGAACTGAGGACAAAAAGATCGAATATATCGCGCGCCTGTAATACAGATCTTTGCGCCAGTGCTTGGATTTTTTGCTGAATGGCTGAAGCCGTATCGTAATGCGGAACCAATAAAGGCGCCATTTTATAAGATCGCAGAATTTGTGCCGGAACTGGCTCAACAACTGAAGCTCCTTTCATGCCGCGTCTTGAGAATTCTATCTTAGCGAACAGGTCCTCTCCGGCTGAAGTCAAAAGATGGATTTTAAACCGCTGAGTTGTTTCGGTCTGCTTGGCCTTTGTGATATCCGGAGGCACAATTTTTTCAATACCAAAAGATTTAAGGCTGTCGGAAAAACCTCGAACTGCCAGAATTTCCATAACGTTTTTCTTGACTCTCTCAACCCTGACTCCCTGGATATCCAGATCCATGTCTTCCGAGTAACGGATACTTCTAAAGAAAAGCTTTAAGTTGACTCCTCCTTTAAGACAATAGTGCTCTGACTCGAGCTTTCTGCCAAACCAGCGCAAAAACTCCAAATGAAAAATTTCCCGTATCTGAAGGGGCGTATAAATTGTGTTATTCATGTTATGTAGTATAATTTATTCTATAATAAAATTCAACTCATAAACAAAGTTAAGTTATTTAGTAGGGAATGATCCAATGTCTAACAAATGGTCCCAAGACTACTGAACGAGAACATGTTCAATTCACCGTTTATCAGGCAGGACACTTGGAGGCGGGAAATTTCTAAAAGTGTTAATATTTGCCATCATGGCCAAAATAACCTCGGATAACACAAAATCCTTATATTCCTTGTCAAAACGTTCTTTGATTTCAGGATCGGCCATCCATTTATCAAATGTCGTTTTTAACTTTTTAACTATAATCACCTTTTTTGATTTACTCATACCCCTGCACCTTCTTCAAAATGCTCAAAACCGTCGCGAGCCACTGTAACATACGGTCGGCCATATGCTTCCAAAAATATTTTCATTTTTTATCTCCAGAAGAACATATGGATGTCAAACATCGACCTCTGGTGAAGGAAGATTTTGAATCGCTTTTTGATGAAAAATCTTCCCACCGCTTAGAGGTCGATGCAGCACTCCGCATAGATTTCGAGCCATTTCTAGGGGAGCTCATCTTGCATATTGTACCATCCACCCCGGAGCAAGCTCCGAGGAATCCTTTTGATTAAAAAAGGCACGGCCACTAATTATACTCATGCGGCTCGATGTGTGTCAGGACATCCAGGATGTGCGGCTCGGAATCCATTAAAGCCTTCTTGACCTCGTGGGCTATCTGGTGCCCTTTTTTGATCGGGATATCCCCATTGACCACAATGTGCATCTCAACAAAAAAATTTAATCCGCTTTTTCTTATTCGACATTTTTCTACATCTAAAACACCGGGAACCGTCCTGGCAATATTCTTAAAAGCATTTTCTGTTTCGGGAGATACTGCCGAATCCATGATATCCTCTATAGAGGATCTCAATATTTTGGAACCATTAAAAAGGATCACACCACTGGCAAACAGCGCGGCCCAGTCATCAGCGCTTTCATAACCTTTACCGGCAATCAAAGCGATCGAAATGCCGATGAACGCAGCAAGCGAGGTCAAAGCATCCGACCTGGCATGCCATGCATCAACCTTAATGGAAAGACTTTTTAAGTCATTTCCTGTTTTCCACAAAAACTGATACATCATTTCTTTGATGACGACAACGCCTATCAAGGTAAATAAGGTAAACGCGGCGGGGGCATGATGCGGAACAAAAATTTCCTTTATGCTGTGCGCGGCGATCCCGAAAGCCACCAAAATCAGCGTAACCGATACCATCATGCCAGCCAATGATTCCGCCCGCCCATGGCCATAGGGATGATTATTATCAGGAGGAAGAGACCCGATCTTTAAGCCGCCCCAAACAATTGTTGAAGAAAAAATATCCAACAGGGATTCTATCCCGTCGGCAATAAGGGCATAGGAATTCCCGAAAAATCCTGTAAGGATTTTTACCCCTGCCAGGACGAGATTGAGGATTATATTGACAACCGCCGCCCTCATCCCCTTTTGAAATTTATTTTTTCTGTCGAATACGCGATCCACCTTGCTCCCGATAATCGTGTTTGGTTTGTAGTGAAATCCCCAGGCACATACCTGAACCTTAATTAATTCGTGTTACTCCGGGGCCGTGTAACGCACCCCGATTCTACCACCTTGCCGCAAAAAGGCAATTGTTGCCGCGCGGCAAGAATTGTAGCGGTTCTACGGAGGCGTTACTGGCGGTGTCGGGCTGGATTGAATTTAGCGTGGCACCGGCAGTAACGCCTCCTTATTTAGGGGGCAAAAAAATTTCAAGATTATCTTGGCTTCCCGGCAAAGTCATGTATCATGAAATCAAACAGGTGATCGGCGCGAGGCTGTACTGGTGTCCAGCCCGGAACGGTCCTAAGATCAAGGAGATGATATGAGTTTCGACAGAGAAGGTGGTGGCAGAGGCGGGTTCGGTGGTGGGCGTCCCAGAGAATTTCACAAGGCGGTCTGCTCGGAATGCAAACAGGAATGCGAAGTTCCCTTCAAGCCCAGCGGGGACCGTCCGATCTACTGCAAAAGTTGCTATGCCAAGCGCAAAGATAGCGGCCGCTAGGTAGGGTAGAATCTTCTTCCTCACTGTTTCGTTTTGAGCTTTGATGGACAAAACGAAACAAAGCGTGAGGATTATTGGCCATAACCTATGGCCAATAAAAAACAAAGGCCCGGAGATTTCTCTCCGGGCCGCTTGTTTGTTGTACTTACGCCTTTACGACGTTTTGGGCTTGCTCACCTTTAGGTCCATTAGTGATTTCGAACTCAACTTCCTGTCCTTCAGCTAATGATTTGTAGCCTTCCCCCTGGATCGCGCTGTGATGTACGAAAACATCTTTGCCGTTTTCCGGAGTAATGAAGCCGAAACCTTTTTGGTCGCTAAACCATTTTACTTTTCCTCTTGCCATGACTGTGTTACCTCCTTTTCCAAGATTTGAGTAAAATGGCGGCTTAATATTGTTTTATTTACTCCCCAATCGGGGGAGTAAATAAAAAAAGCCGCAAAGTAATTACCTTCTACCTTGCGGTCTAAGATCACTTCTTCCTCTTGAACGTTTTACTCGGCAGAAAGTATGCGCTATTTCTCCTGTTTTGTCAACTACTATTTGGGGGCGCGAATTCGAACGCTCCCGTCCGAATTCCCTCGCTAACTCCTGCTTCCCCATGTTGTGCGCGTCATTTTGTACGCGTAGATATAACGCGGCCGGAAATCTTCTCCGATCGGCCCACCTTTACAACCTTTCTTCAGGAAAATAGCCTCAATATCCCTAGCGCTCGATTCTGAGCCAGCCTTACGGTAAAGCCATCCGCCGCCTTGTTCATTGACATTATGGCCTGCAAATAACCGGTCCCGCGGGTTCGTCGCGACCCCGACATACCAGGTGGAATAACTTCCGCCACCTTTATGGATAATATCATCGATCTCTTCTTCAAGGCTCATATCATTCTTCCTCCCGTGCGCAGATTGGAAATCATTATACCTCTAATTACGCTTGATTAGTAAACTATTCCGGTTCGGGTGGGCGGGTCAATTTCAATGGGCAGACTCAAAAAGCGACTATCTGAACAGTTCTTCACAACGTGGCCCGAACGACTGGGGGCACACGCATCGTCCGCACTTACTCATCGCCTCGCGTAACTGGCTGCTGTCATAGGCGCACACGCCGCCAGACACCGGTCCACTGACAAATGGGTCCTGGTTCGCGCGCGGCGCAGGTAGCGGTACCGCAGGCGCACCTGCAGGCGCTCCGGGCCGCCCGAATATCCCTGACTCTGCCATCCCGGGGCATTGGTGGAAGAACCGGTCCCGCCCGAGCCTGAACCGCCTCCCGGAACACATTGGTTTTGTCAGGTGTCAAGAGGGGGCAATATCAGGATATCAGGTTCGGGAGATTATCCCCATTTGCCATCGGGCCGGGACGAGGTGAGAATACGGAAATAAAAAAACAGGTATAGCCCAAAAGAGAGCATCCACAGAATCTGGCCGGAAGCGATCCACAGGGCATGTTTTGATCCATCAAGGATCGGGGAAAAAACGCGGACCATCGCGCCGGCGGCAAGCGGGACGAAAATGAACGGCAACTGCCGCGGCGCTTCTGCAATATTGCGGCCGGTGTGCCCCCAAGATACGCGGGCCATCATGCCCAGCGTAAAAATACCGATGCCTCCGGCGGTCAACGCGTGCAGGGCGGAATCATCGGGGCGGTGATAAAGAGCCGCAGGAATTTTAAGAAGAAACCCCATAATCAAGAATGCATATCCCACGAACAGAACCCACAACAGGGGTTTTCTCCATATCCCGGGGGTATACCATCCTGACAACCGCAACGTATGCACCATGACCAGCAACGCGCATAGAATAGCCACGGTAACCGGGAAGTTCCAAAACACGTCGACGAAAGAGAACGCGATCAAAAAAACCAAACTTGCCAGATCAAGGACCTGGCTGTTTCGCAGGGTCACCGGATATCCGACTCCGCGTTCAATGAAAAACGGGAGAACCCTCCGGCTGATCGTAAAGATCAAGCTGGCGACCATATAAACGGCGAACCGCAAGGCCTTGCGCTCGACCTTAAGATCGGCATGGAACAGCGCCCCGTAAAAGACAATCCCGCTTGATAAAATCAGTATCAATTTTGAAAAGACGGCGGATTGCCGCCACTGCCTGGCCGCAATAATCGGCCGCATAACGGCACCCGAGAGAAAAACGAGGAATGCGGTATCGCACAACGCCATAGGCCACAGCGGGAAAGACGCGGGCATAAACGCAAAGACACGCGCCATCGCCCAAAACAAAAATAAAATTAAAAGCGGCCAGCCGTTTAAAGTCGGCAACCCCGTCCAGTTCATCACCGCCGTTAGAAGAAATCCGGCCACAGCGGCCATGGTGAACCCAAAAATCATCTCATGGCCATGCCAGACCGTGAGCGGCATCGCGACAAAAATATTTCCCCCGGCGACGTAAAACACAAACCAGAAAGCCATCGACAGGACCGCGTACGCCGCGGCCCCGAGAAAAAAAATGCGGAACCCGGTCTGCAAAACAACCGGACAATTTAACGGCAGAGTATTCATACGTTACGCCATTTCCCTCTTTGCAAATCAAAATCTCCTTCCATCTCCACCCACGCCATGTGGATCACGCCGACTGGGCAGGGAGCGATGCAGTGTTCCTCGCTTCCGCAGATGTCCGGTTTTGTCAAAACCGCCACGTTGCCGACGATCTCAAAGCACCTCGGCCCGCAGGCCAGGACACACT
The DNA here is from genome assembly GCA_001805565.1 of Omnitrophica WOR_2 bacterium RIFCSPHIGHO2_01_FULL_52_10. GTDB lineage: Bacteria > Omnitrophota > Gorgyraeia > Zapsychrales > Zapsychraceae > UBA10015. The sequence goes on along the minus strand of MHGM01000008.1, from coordinate 5,541 downwards.
CCCGGCAACCGTTGCATCGGTACTCTTCAATCACCGGGACCCATTTATACTTTTTTACGGTCATATTCAGCCGCAACAAGTTCGATACCTGTGTTCCGGCAGGGCGTCCATTTTGCCAAAAACGTTTTGACGTTCCTTGTCGGATATGGACTGATCAATGGCCGGATAAAGAATGTTCTCTTCTTTCATGTTATGTTGTTTGAGAAGATTCCAGACGAGGTCTTCTTCCAAGTCGCTCTGCGGATCCTGCCGCTGAACTTTCTTATGGAGCGCTTCCAGGGCTTGCTCGATCTGCCGGTGCTCCTGGCGCATCACTTCCGTCGGCCCGCCATCCTTCATGCCTGTCTTCTCCTCAAACAACGGGAATAAGATCTCTTCCTCCCAGACGATATGCCGCTGCAACCCGAATTTGAACTTTTTAAAATTCTCTTTGGCTTGCGCGTAATCCTTCTTTTTCAACCCCTGGAAATCCTGAAAATACTTGTCCAGCTGGTTATGATCATGCGCGTAGAAAGACGTTATTTTTTGTTCGCCCATCGCATCCTCCTTGACTTGTTTTTTCCGTTTTCCCCATGGCGTACTCAAGGACCGTCAGGGCATGAATATGCGTTGTATCGAATAACGGGACATCGCTGTCCTCCGGCTTGATCAGGGAAGGCAACTCGGTACATCCAAGGATAACGCCCTCGGCCCCGTCGTTGACCAGCTTTTTGATAATGGCCTTGTGTTTCTGACGGTCCTCCCGCGTAATTTCGCCATGGGACAGCTTGTCCCAGATCGTACGGTCGATATAATTCCTCTGCGCCGCCTCGGGCACAACGGTGTCAATGCCGCGGCCCTGAAATGCCTTCTGGAAAAATCCGTATTCCATCGTCGCTTTGGTGCCCAACAGACCGACTTTCTTCAATCGTGCCTGCCGGATGCTGTCGGCGGTCGCTTCCATAATGCTGAGCACCTTGATCGGGGAGCGCTGCTGGATGATGTCATAGGCGTTGTGCGGGGTATTGGCGGCGATGGCCACAAACTCGGCTCCGGCTTTTTCAAGATCACAGATAGCACTGCCAATTTTTTCCGCGACCTCATCCCACCGGTTTTTCCCAAACGACCCGAGCAACTCCTGCAGATTCAGACTCCTGATCGTTATCTGTGGAAAATTCAATTTCCCCTCTTTTTTGTTGAATTCCCGGCAGATGATGCGGTAATACTCAATGGTGGATTCGGGGCTTAAGCCCCCGATAATTCCTATGTGTTTCATTCTCCAGCTCCTGCCGTGCGGACAAAACTATAGTAAAGAATTTATCAGGGAAGGTCAAGACGTAATTATCTAAGAGGGCTGCGACGCGCAGAGATCCGGGGCAGGGTTATCGACGGGATCTGGTCTTATCGCCTCAATGGTTTCTCCGACGCTGAGAAACCCTTCCTTGATGACCTTCGCGTACATCCCGTGACGCCCGATGGCATCCTCCTTCAGGCGCACAGCGATGGCATCCATGACATAACACGGTTTTCGCACCTTGGAAATTTCGAGGAGAACGCCTCCGGAGAATTGAAGCATGGTTCCTACCGGCAGATTGTTGACGCGAAGATTTTCCACCGTCAAATTTTCACCGGCCTTGCCCGGGGAGAGGCTATAGCCGTTACGGCTCAGATCAATTAACTTTTCGATGTCCTGGAGGCAAACCGCCTGAAGGGGGCTGTTATGCTTGGCGTGATTGTGGCCGTCGCCCTCCAAGCCCGAGGCGATCAACCGGACGGATGAGACGGGAAGTTTGGGAATACCGCCTTTGGAAATATTGATCGAAATAATTCGCGGCAACATATTATGTTTTGACCCGGCTTTGAGATTTAAGGATAAAAGTGAATACCAGAGAAACAAACGCGAGGATCACGAAAACACCGAAACCTTTACGGTAACCTTCCTGTCCGGTAACACTAACCGCATGCCTGTCAAATTCCACCGATCCAACCCGCTACGCCGCCTACGAAACTCCTGCGGGCCTTTTGAAGAAACTCCGCACGATCTCATAAATCATCGAACAAAAAGTTACCATCCACGTGGCGACCGCGATGAAAAGAAATACCCTGGGGATCATCATCAGAAAAGGCAACTCCAGTGCCTTGGAGAGATTAAACGTACAGGTTGCATACATGCCAAGCGGAAAAACCATCCCCCAGTATTGTGGATCATAAACGAACGCGACCTTTTTGTACAGGTGCCGCCAGGCGCCGAGGACGAGGAGCAAAGGAATCCACCATGTCGCCATCGACCAAAAAAACAACGTGAAACCTTTGAGGAACGGGGTCAGTGACTGCAAAAAATCCCATTCGTCCGCGTGAAGGAGAAGCGTAGCACCCGCCAGCGTCGTGATGGCCACTGCTCCCATCAGTATCCAATAAGGAGGGGTCATGGCCTTCGACTCGATTCGGAAAAAAAGCAACCGATAAAAGATGATGGAGACCGTGAGAAGATACAGCATACATCCCACCAGATACATGCAGAGTGCAAAGAAAAGCATGATCGTCGGCTTCACGCCGGTCGAATGCAACGCCAAAAGCGTGCTCAAGACCGAGATGGACTGCGTGCCGACGGTGGCGATGAGCCATGCTCCGTTGATACTGCTGTCGAGCTCGGGTTTTGCATCTCGAATTATCGCGGTGAAGAAAAAGGTATACATCACGACCACCCACAGCGCGAATGCAGCGACAAGAAGTGAAAAAGCCGCGGGGAAGTTCGAGTAAAGCATCCAGACCTGCGTGCCGAGGACGCCTGTTCCCGCAACCACAGTGAAAAAAGCGGGACCCTTGGCGAAATCTGTTAGATCGGCCCAAAAGCGGGACGGGTACCATACCAGCCGAGCGATATTTAACACGACCAGTACACCATAAGCGACCACATTGATATAAAAGAGCCAAGACGCCCACACGGACAACTCGAAAAGATGGCAGGCGATCGAAACGATCCCAGTGGCCATGACCAATGCAAAATACCCCGGGAAAAGATCTGCGATAACCGGGTAGCCCTTAGCGGACACGATGCCCCTCCTCCTTCCCAGCCTTGAGGGAAAGCCAAAGGAGCATATTTTGAAGTCCGTAAAGGCCGGACCCCGTCGCCAATATGATCATCAGAATATCGAACCAGTTTTTTCCCAAATTGTTTTTAAATAACTTCCAGGGGTGGCCATCCAGCGAATTCAGCGGATGCGTTCCGTCTTTAAACTCTTCAACATCGGGGATGCCATCTCCGTCGAGGTCGTTTGTTTTTGACAGAGCCCCGGCTAAAAGTTCCGGCCGTTGCTGGAGTTCCGATATTTTCTCTTTCCCCAACTGGTTTAAGATGGAGTTGCCAAATTCGTTGAGGATGGGGCTTTGGACTCCGGCCCCGGGTTTGAGCGCCTGACGGGCCAACCCCAGCGCGTTGAGCTCATCTTGATTCAGACTGCCAATTTGCCCGGGCTTTAATCCTTCCGGCCCGTCGGAATGCCTGTGGCACATCGCGCAGTTGACCGAACGCCCCGATACTCCCTTTGAATAACGTTGAAACTCGGGGTGCGCGAAAACTGGCGTTACCTGTATCAATGTTGCCGAAATAACAATGACGAATAATCTCATTACTTGGGCCCCGTGAAGACTTCATATATCAATTGACCAAAAAGCGTGATGACAATCAAATAAGCCGCCATGATCCAGGCGATGATCGAAAGGACCTTGCGGCTGGTGTTCTTAAATATCCATGGAACGAAAAATATCCCAACCCCGGAAATGGACATACCCAACATAACCACCCAAAAAGGCAAGATCTCCAACGGATAGTAGACAAAATAAAAGTACCACTCCGGCTTAATCCCGTCCGGGGTAGAACCCAGCGCGTCGTACGCTTCAAATAAAGGGTATGAATAAAAAGACTCAAATGGCAGGCAAAGCGCGAGGATAAAAACAATTAGAAATACAACGCCCCAGAGCCAGAAATCCTTCAGAATGAAAAATGGAAAAAACTTCTCGCTTTTCTTCGCGGGCTCATCAACCCCCTTGCTCATTCCATGAAGCTGAACCATCAGAAGATGCAGCCCTATCACCCCCACGAACAACAGAGGCAAGATGACAACATGCAACGCGTAAAACCGGCTTAACGTTGCCTGACCGACCGAAACTTCTCCTTGAATAATCTCTTTGATATAAGATGGGAGCGCGGCCAGGACTCCGGGCAGATAATGCCCTGCCTCCTCAATAGACTGCAAGACGACCTTGGTCGCGTTAACCGCAATCTGGTGCCAGGGCAAAAGATAGCCGGTAAATCCGAACGCAAAAGTTATCATCAACAGCATCGCCCCGCTAATCCACGTTATTTCCCTGGGACGGGCGAAAGCTTTCATCGCGAACGATGTTATCAAATGCACCAGCAGACAAAGAATCATGCAGGAAGAGGACCACGTGTGCAAATTGCGGATCAGGAAGCCGCTTTTGACGAAAAATGTGATATATTCCACCGAAGCGTGCGCATCGCTGACCGTCGGCTGGTAATAGAATAAAAGGAAAACACCCGTTACCAGCTGGATCAAAAAGAATAAAAGGGTAAGCCCCCCCGTATAATAAGCCCAGCTCATACGATGGACCGGAACTTCCTTCTTCGTGACCATATGTTCGAAATTCAGATTATAAAATGGGATCCGCTCAGAGAAAAAATCAACTATTTTCAAAAATCCATTCTTTGGTTTACTCACTCTTTCTCTCCTCAACTAAAACGCTTGACGATAAACAGCAGACTGTTTTCCATCTGGGAGGAGTCGACCGCCCCTTCCCGCTTTCCCTCCGGGCCCTGGACCATCAACGGATTTCCTTGTTCATCTTTTAAGGCCCAGCCTAAATGAGGCAATGGTGATTTTGCCGGTGAACCGGGAGTCGGCTGCCCTGTTCTTATATCAAAAGAGGAAATATGGCACGGGCACAGGATGCGTCCTTGAGCATCCAGATCTTGCCCGACGGTACAGCCCAGGTGCGTACATTTGGCGGATATAAGGACCGGCAGTCCCCGTTCATCGCGAAACGCAAGCGCCGGCCTCATCTGGTAATCAATAAAATATTTTCCTCGGGTACTCGAAAGCTCGGAAAGTCTGGCGACGAAAATACTGTCCTTGTTCATCCGCTCAAGTTCCAGCTCCCGCTCGGCGGCAGACTGTTTCAGGCGCTGCAGCTTTTGGGACAGGATATGCGATTCCTCGGCATTGGTCAGGTCCTGTTTGAGAAAATACCTGAAAAACTTGTCCAATACGCCCAGGGATAAAAGCGCGGCCGAAGCCCCCGCGCCAAAGGCGGCCTTGAGGAACAAACGTTTTTCATTATCAAACTGAATTTTTTGTTCAAAACGAACTTGAGAGCGTGAACTGTTCCAAACAACCCTTTGCGGAGATCTGACGAAATAATGCAAGGGCACAGAAAAAGCGTGCACAAGACGCGTAAAGGGGAAAAACATGATTAATACCCAGGCTGACGCGATATGCAACTTTACAAACGGGGGCATTTCTTTAACAAACGAAGCGTCGGGTT
>MHGM01000007.1 GCA_001805565.1 Omnitrophica WOR_2 bacterium RIFCSPHIGHO2_01_FULL_52_10 | reverse complement strand
TTATCCCGATCGACGTACGCCGAAATTACGGACGCGTCTTTCTCGTCGGGGCCGGCCCCGGGGATCCGGGATTGATCACCCTCAAAGGCGTCGCGGCGCTGCAATCCGCCGACTGCGTTTTCTACGATTATCTGGTCCCCGCACAACTGCTGGAACACGCGGGCAATGCCGAAAAGATTTACGCGGGCAAACGCAAAGGCAGCCACGCCCTGCCGCAGGAAGAACTCAACCGGCTCATGCGCCAAAAGGCCCTGGCTGGTAAAACCGTTGTCCGGCTCAAGGGAGGAGACCCGCTGGTCTTCGGACGCGGCGCCGAGGAAATCGAATATTTACGGCGCTATCACATTAAAACAGAGGTGATCCCGGGAATCAGCTCCGCGGTGGGGATCCCGTCCCGGCTGGGTATTCCGCTGACCGCCCGCGGCGTGGCCGCGACCGTCGCCTTTGTCAGCGGCTACCAGCATGATGAAGACGAAAACCGTCCGGCTCCTTTGGATATTCCACAGGCCGACACTCTCGTTTTTCTGATGGGATTGACCAGACTCGACCGGATCGTTGAATCGCTGGAAGTAAACCGCTGGCCGAAGCAAACACCCGTGATGGTCATTTCGAAAGGAACCTGCCCGCAGGAGAAAATCGTCAGCGGTACGCTCGCCAGCATCCGGCAAAAGGTCAAGGAAGACCCGCTGGAGCCGCCGGTCCTGATCGTCGTCGGCGAAACGCTCAAATCCTGTCACGAAACCCGCCCGGCATCACAACGGGAACGTATCTTGTGCACCGGCACCAACCCGGAAAAATTTTACGCCCTGGGAGAAATCGTCCGGTTTCCAACGATCGAAATCGTTCCCGTGGAATTGGACCCCGCCCGCAAAAAGTCCGTGCTGGCAAATCTTTCCGGCTGCGACATTGTTCTGTTCACCAGCCGTTTCGCGGTCAGATATTTTTGCGAACTCCTCAAAAAAGAAAACTACCCCGTCGAAAATCTAAATTCCAAAACTGTGGTGGCCCTCGGAGGGGAAACGGCGCGGGAGTTGGTAGAGCAGCACATTCGTAACGCGCTGGTGGCGCAGACCGAAACCAGCCCGGGGCTCTTTAGGGAAATGGCGGCAAAATTCGACCTGCGCGGGAAAAAGATCCTTTTTCCGCGTTCTTCGCTGCCGAACCCGTACCTGAAAGAAAAATTGCTTGCCCAGGGAAGCAGGGTGGAGGAACTGACGATCTACCAGAATATCAAACCGGCGAAACGCCCCTTGCCGCAAGCCGGCATCGACAAAATCCTCTTTACCAGTCCCTCGACCGTGAAGAATTTTATTGAAGATCACGGCGCCGTCCCGGCCGACTGGCGCATTGTCAGCCGGGGGCCTTTGACCAGCGCCTGTTTGCGGGAACTGGGGTACGCGGCATTTGAAGAATTGAGGAATACGCGTTGATCATCTACGAAGAAATTTTGCGGGAATTTCAAAAACAAAGAGTAAAATACGTCCTGGTGGGCGGGATGGCGATCAATATGCTGGGATCCTTAAGAAGCACGGCGGATATGGATATCCTGGTGGAAATGAGCGACCAAAACCTGAAAAAAGTTATCAAAATCCTCATAAAAAACGGATACAAAGTCAAGCAACCCGTCGATCCAATGGGTATGGCCGATCAGGTAACGCGAAGGGACTGGATCCAGAACAAGCATATGAAGGCCTTCAATTTTTACAAAGACCGGGAGCTTAAGGAAGTCGATATTATCATTAAAACGCCCGTTTCCTACGAAGAGGCCCGAAAAACGGCCCTGACCATCAAATGCGGACGCCTGACATTGCCGGTTATCTCGATCGAACATCTCATCACGATGAAAAGAAAGTCCAACCGGCCGGTGGACAAGCTGGATATTCAAGACCTCAAACGGATAAAAACGCTCCGGGAGCGGCGCAAATGATCTTCACATGGGAAACGCACGACCAGCGTCTTCGACGATTCATGAAAATATCACCCCTCAAAAAACTGGAATGGCTGCGGCAGATGCAGGAATTTACGCTGAAGACTTCCACCAAACGCTTGAACATGATCCGGCGCAAACTGCGGGAAGACCGGGCCATTAAGAGAGGGAAAAAACCGTGACAAAAACAGGACGACACGCGACACCCCGCTACCGGCGGTTACGCGCCACGCCGGCGATCCGCGACCTCGTGCGCGAAACGACCTTGACGCCCCACGACCTCATCCAGCCGTTTTTTGTGGTGGAAGGGACGAACAAAAAAGAGGCCATCGCGTCCCTGCCGGGGATCTGCCGCTATTCGCCGGACCAGCTCGTCAGGACGATCGCCGATTATCAAAAACGCGGCGGCCGGGCCGGCCTTTTATTCGGCGTGCCGCGCGCCAAGGATAACCGCGCCAGCCGCGCGTACGCCGCCAACGCGATCGTACCCGTGGCCATCCGCCGGATCAAAAAAGAATTTCCTAAGTTTCTCGTTTTAACCGACGTCTGCCTGTGCGCTTACCTGACGCACGGCCATTGCGGCGTTGTCCAGGGCGGCGTTATCGATAACGACAAGTCACTTCCCTTACTGGCCAAAATGGCGCTGGCGCACGCCGCGGCCGGCGCCGACTTCGTCGCCCCGTCGGACATGATGGACGGCCGCGTCCAGGCGATCCGTGAGGCCCTTGATAAAAATGATTTTTCCAACGTTGGCATTTTATCCTACGCGGCCAAATACGCCTCGGCGTATTACGGGCCGTTTAGGGAAGCGGCCGGATCGCCGCCCCAATTCGGCGACCGCGCGACGTACCAGATGGACCCGGCCAACCAGCGCGAGGCATTGAAAGAAGCCGAACAGGACGTGGCGGAGGGGGCGGATATCGTGATGGTCAAACCCGCCCTGGCGTATCTGGATGTCGTCGCGCTCTTGCGCCGGGAATTGACCGTCCCCGTCGCCGCCTACAACGTCAGCGGGGAATATTCCATGGTCAAGGCGGCCGCCGCGAAAAACTGGCTCAAGGAACGCGACGTCGTCCTGGAAACCCTGACCGCCATCAAACGCGCCGGGGCGGACATCATCATCAGCTATCACGCGCAGGACGCGCTCAATTGGATGAAAGGAATGTAGGGGCACCCCTCGTGGGTGCCCGTCTTAGACACAGACCCATATACGGGCGGACACAAGGCCCGCCCCTACACAACAATTTATACAATGCGAACCGTCCATTCCCAGGAATATTTCCAGCAAGCCGAAAAAGTCCTCGTCGGCGGCGTCAACAGCCCCGTGCGCTCCTTTAAAAATGTGGGCGGGGTGCCGCTGGTGATGAAATACGGCCGCGGGGCCAAACTCTACGATTACGACAATAACGCCTGGACGGACTACTGTCTATCCTGGGGAGCGCTCATCCTCGGACATGCTCATCCCAATGTCGTCTTGAGCGCCAAACGGACGCTGGAAAAAGGGACCAGCTTCGGCACCACGACCCGCGAAGAGATCGAGATCGCCGGACATATCACAACACACGTGCCGTCCCTGGAACTGATCCGTTTCGTCAACTCCGGCACCGAGGCGACCATGAGCGCCGTCCGCCTGGCCCGGGGGTTTACCCGACGGGATATGATTGTCAAGTTCGACGGCTGCTACCACGGACATTTTGACGATCTGTTGACCGCGGCCGGTTCCGGCGTGGCCCAGCTCAAAAAATCCTCAAGCCTGGGAATTCCGCAAAACCACATCGACAACACCATCAGCTTGCCGTATAATGACGTTAGTGTTCTGGAACAAACTTTAACAAAGCATAAGGATACGATCGCTTGCGTGATCATCGAACCCGTTGCCGGAAATATGGGCGTTATCCCGGCCCAGCCGGAATTTCTGAAGCGGTTACGGGAACTGACCAAACAATACGGGATCATTTTGATCTTTGATGAAGTGATGACAGGATTCCGCACCAGTGCCGGCGGCGCGCAGGCGGATTACGGCATCATCCCGGACATGACGTGTTTAGGCAAGATTATCGGCGCCGGGTTTCCCGTTGGCGCCTACGGCGGACGCAAAGACATCATGCAATGCCTGGCTCCGCTGGGCGGCGTTTACCAAGCGGGAACATTTTCCGGTAATCCAGTTGTCATGCGCGCGGGGCTCACTGGTTTGCGGCTGTTGAACGCGGCATTTTACCAGCGGCTCAACGACCGTTGCGCGGCCTTTGTCGAAGACATCAATGGATATTTTCAGGCCAGCGATATCCCCGCGCACATCGCCCATTACAAATCCATGATGAGTATCCGATTTCGTAAAGAACCCGTTCTCGATTACGCAGATGCCCAGGCCGCCGCCGGCGGGTCGCCGGAGGCGAGCCTCGCCCAAGACGGGCCTCGCCAGGGGCGGGCCGCCGCCGGAGGCGAACGCTACGCCCAATTATTTCAACATTTGCTCAACGCCGGCATTTACTGGCCGCCGGCGGACCTGGAAGCGTTTTTCGTTTCCGGTGCGCACACGAAAAAGGACCTTGAACATTTGGCCAATGCATTAAAGAACTTTTTCAAAAATGAAAAATGCCAAATATCCAATTAAATCCAATTAATAAATTTGCCATTGGTCATTAATTTGTCATTTGGCATTTGTCATTTTTAATTCAAAAGGAGAGGCGATGGTTTGGGATTTCAAGTCGACAAGTTTTGCCGCTGTGGTATTCAGCATCTTATTAACCGCGCAAGGGTGCGTTCCGCTTTTGATCGGCGCCGCGGCCGGGGCCGGCGGGGTGGCCTGGGCCAAAGGCAGCCTGGAGCAAAATTTCGACAAAACGGTGGACCAGCTCCACCGGGCGAGCCTGGCCGGACTGCGGGATATCAAATGCGCGGTGCGCAATGACCAGATCCGCAAACACCTGGCCAAGATCGACTTTGAATTTGACGATGGACAAAAGGGTTCCATTAATATCAAAGCGTTAACGGAACGTTCCGCTAAACTGAAGATCCGTATTGGCGTTCTGGGAGACGAAACAAAATCCCACATCGTCTTAAACGCCATCTTGCGACATTTATGACCATGAAAACGACACGCGCCGGTTCTCTGACCGCCCGTCCTTGGGGCCATTACGTCAAATTATTCCAGGAAAACGATGTTTGGGTCAAAAGGGTGGAGGTAAAACCAGGGGCCCGCCTTAGTCTGCAGAAACATGCCTGCCGCTCCGAGAAATGGAATATTGTCCGGGGGCACGGGTACGTGATGCTCAACGGCCGGAAAAAAATTGTCAGTGCCGGGTCGGTCCTCAATGTTCCGGTCGGCGCCATTCACCGCATCGCGAATACAGGGAAGAAAAAGCTGGTCTTTATCGAAGTGGCCGTTGCCGCCAACGGTGGAGCACTCTCCGAAAAGGATATCATCAGGCTGGAAGACGACTACGCCCGAAAAACGAAAATAGCCCCCAGGGCTTGACGCTTCCCCGCTGCATACTTTCCACGCTTACTTCGCTACGTTTAAACTTTTCTTAAATTTGACGGGAGAATCCTTAACGACTGGCGGTATTTACTGATGGTCCGGCGGGCGACCGACATGTTTTTTTCGCTTAAATAGTGGTATATCTCCTGATCGGAAAGAGGGGAGGACTTATCTTCTTTTTTGATAATAGCCTGAATTTCCTCTTTGACGCTGCGGGAAGCAACAACTCCACGGCGCGCACCGGTCGCTAAACCCCCTCTGGCCGGCAGGCTCCCAAAGGGAGCAGGGATGCCTTGGGAAAAAAAGAACTTTATTGGAAAAAGACCGCGGGGAGTATCGATATATTTGTTGTTGATCACGCGGCTGATGGTCGACTCGTTGCGGCTGATGGCCTGCGCAACGTCTTTGAGGACCATGGGAACAAGGTCCTCGACG
>MHGM01000006.1:5440-5707 GCA_001805565.1 Omnitrophica WOR_2 bacterium RIFCSPHIGHO2_01_FULL_52_10 | reverse complement strand
CGTCATGATCAGCCACGGCCGTTCGTCGCCCAAGGCCATCAAGAACGCCATCCGCGCCACCATCCGCGAAGTCGACCACAACATCATCGCGGCGATGGCGAGTGAACTTTCGAAATAGTCGTAAGTCATAAGTCGTAAGTGGTAAGCATAGCCATAAGCTATAAGTTGTAAGCGGTAAGCAACAGATATTAATTAAAAAATAGATTTTTTTTACGATTATTTTTATTTGTTTGAAGATTTTACTTACGACTTATTACTTACGACTTA
>MHGM01000006.1:4103-5318 GCA_001805565.1 Omnitrophica WOR_2 bacterium RIFCSPHIGHO2_01_FULL_52_10 | reverse complement strand
CAAAGAGCGGCGCATCGCGGGCAAGGACGAGAAAAACAGCGACATGGCCATCAGGGCCGGCCGCGAGGCCTTGCAGAACGCTCATCTTGATCCCGAGAAGGTCGAGTTGATCATCGTCGCCACGATCAGCCCCGACAGCAGTTTCCCGTCGGTTGCCTGTCTGGTGCAAAAGGCCATTCACGCGACCACTGCGGCGGCCTTCGATGTCAGCGCCGCCTGTTCGGGCTTCCTGTACGCGCTCACCACCGCCAAGCAATTCGTCCAGAACGGCGTTTATAAAAACGCCCTCGTCATCGCCTCGGAGAAGATCACCACTTACGTCAACTGGAACGACCGCGGCACCTGTGTTTTGTTCGGCGACGGCGCCGGCGCGTGCGTCTTGAAGCCGGTCGCGGGCAAACGCGGGATCTTGTCGGATTACCTGCACGCGCAGGGACATTTCGGCGACCTGATGATGGTCGTCGCCGAAGAACGCGAACCGCTCGACCAGCAGACAAAAATGATCACCCTGCCGCATATCGCCATGCAGGGTCAGGAATTGTTCAAGGTGGCGGTCAATTCCATGGCCGCGGCGGTTGAGATCGCCGTCAAAAAGGCGGAATTGAATTTGGAAGATATCGATTGCGTTGTGCCCCACCAGGCCAACGACCGGATCATCTCCGCGGTCGCCAGGAAGCTTCAGCTCCCCAAAGAAAAAATTTTTATCAATATCGACAAGTATGGAAATATGTCCGCGGCCTCGATCGCGGTCGCGCTTTATGAAGCGGTCAAGAAGAAAAGGATCAAGCGCGGCGACTACGTCGTCCTGGTGACCTTCGGGGCGGGACTCGTGTCGGCAGCAAATGTGGTAAGGTGGTAGCACACGTAGTGCTCAGTGTTCAGTGATCAGTGGTCAGAAGAAATAGCAGGAAGTCTATCCCCCGCTTCCAAAACGAAGAAACAATGGAAAGGGGATAGGACATGAAGATAAACAGTTTCAGGGATTTGCTGGTGTGGGAAAAAGCACATACGCTTGTCTTGGAAATCTATAAAATTACACAGTCATTTCCTAGTAACGAACAGTTCGGATTAATTAGCCAAATACGTCGCTCGTCGATTTCTGTTTGTGCAAACATTACAGAAGGTTATGTCAAGAGTAAAAACGATTTTATCCGATTTCTTGATATCGCAAGAGGTTCATTGGAAGAAACGAAGTATCATCTGATCTTAAGCAAA
>MHGM01000006.1:3817-4041 GCA_001805565.1 Omnitrophica WOR_2 bacterium RIFCSPHIGHO2_01_FULL_52_10 | reverse complement strand
GAAAATGTTGTACAGCTTAAAACACAATTTACGTTACTGACCACTGACCACTGACCACTGACCACTGATCACTCACATTCATGTCTGCTAAAGTCGCTCTCATCTTCCCCGGCCAGGGCGCTCAATCCGTCGGCATGGGGCGCGAATTTTACGAAACCTCGCCTGAAGCCAAAGCCGTCTTTGCCGCCGCGGATCACATGATCCCGGGGTTAAGCGAGATCAGC
>MHGM01000006.1:3003-3743 GCA_001805565.1 Omnitrophica WOR_2 bacterium RIFCSPHIGHO2_01_FULL_52_10 | reverse complement strand
GCTTAAAGCCCTCGAAGCGCATCCCAAATTTCAAAACATCACTCCGGCGTTCGCCTGCGGGTTAAGCCTGGGCGAATATTCGGCGCTGGTTGCCTGCGGCGCGTTGTCATTTGAGGAAACGCTGAAATTGGTCGAGCGCCGGTCGTTTTACATGGAAGAGGCGACGAAATTGAAGAAAGGCGCGATGGCCGCGGTCATTGGGTTTCCCGCCGGAGGCGGGTCCGCCTCTGGCGGAGACAAAGACAAACTCCTTGAGATCTGCCGTCAGACCGGGGCCGAGGTCGCCAATTTTAATTCACCCGATCAAATTGTCATTACCGGCGAGGCCGGGAAAGTCGCTAAAGCCTCTGAAGCTATCCAGGCGGCGGGCGCCAAGCGGGTGATCTCCCTGGATGTCAGCGGCGCGTTTCATTCCAGCCTGATGCGCCCCGCGGTCGCCAAATTTGAAGCGGAACTTAAGAAAATAACGTTCAAATCCCCGCGATTCCCTATCCTTAGCAACGTCGACGCCAAGCCGGAAATCGATCCCGAAAAGATCCGCCGCAATCTCGCTTTGCAGATCACCTCCTCGGTCCAGTGGGTGGATTCGGTGCGCTCAATCGCCGCCGCGGGCGTGACCACTTTCCTCGAAATCGGCCCGGGCACCGTCCTTAAGGGCCTCATCCGCAAGATCGACCCCGCGTTAAGCGTCCACAACATCCGCGCCCCGCAGGACATTGAAGCTCTGCCGTTTTGGTAAA
>MHGM01000006.1:2891-2985 GCA_001805565.1 Omnitrophica WOR_2 bacterium RIFCSPHIGHO2_01_FULL_52_10 | reverse complement strand
ATTTATGACAAAATGTATCTCGTCGATGCTCTCGGACCGCTAAACATTATCCCGTTTTGAAGCAAGGGGGCGGAAATAGAGATTGGGAATATTG
>MHGM01000006.1:0-2824 GCA_001805565.1 Omnitrophica WOR_2 bacterium RIFCSPHIGHO2_01_FULL_52_10 | reverse complement strand
GGGAGGTGAGCACAATGATCAAAGCCATTATGAATGTGGAAGATGTCGCCCGCTATTTAGGCTTCAGCGTTAAGAAGATATATCGTCTTGTGGAAACAAACAAAATGCCCGCCAGCAAGGTCGGGCGGCAGTACCGTTTTATCAAGGACGTGGTAGATCGGTGGCTCAAAGACAGCGATATTCTCATCCGTCCTGATTGGGACAAACGCCTAGATACGGTGCTGGGCCGGATGAGGGCCAGGGCCTCCCGGAAAAATATCGGCACCGAAGATATCGCCCGTGAGATCAACCAGGTAAGGTCCCAGCGACGTGCCGACGCCTAAAGTGGTCCTTGATACGAATGTTTTTGTTTCCGCGGTCCTCGCGAAAGGGCCAAGTTCGGTTTTGCTGGAACGCTGGAAAGCGGGAAAATTCACGTTGCTTTTCTCGCCGGTGATCTTTGATGAATATTTTGAAGTGATCGCCCGCCCCAAGTTCGATCAGCAAGAGCGGGATATCAGAGCGTTGGCGGAGCTTTTGGCCGAGCGGGCTGTAGCTTTGACCCCCCGGCTTAAGATCGATGTTTGCAAAGAAGATCCGGACGACAACAAGTTCCTCGAGTGTGCCGTCGCCGGCGCGGCGGATTTTATCGTTTCCGGTGATCAGCACTTGTTGCGCCTGAAGGAATATCAGGGCATTAAGATCGTGACCATTAAGGAATTTTTCCAGGCGCTGGAATGATGGCACCGACCATCCGGAAGTCCCTTCTCACGCAAAGGATATGCGCGCTGGCTCCGGAGAAAATACGGCAAGTTGACGGCGCGTTGAAATTCGCTTTGGACCTGGACTAACGGGAGGCGCCTTGATCCCGTCCAAGCCTTGAGTCAAGACGCAATAAACAGCCTTAACCCTTGATTTCAGGGATGAGTTGCGATAATCTGTAACACATGAGGCTGAAAAATTATCCGGCAGCGAAACTCAAGAGGGAATTGCTGGAGATCATTGAGCGGCATATTGATTTGGCCGAATACGGCGTATTTTTCTTCGGTTCACGGTTGGAGGCGCGCGGCGACGAGCGCTCGGACATTGACCTCGGCATTGAAGGCCCCCGGCCGATACCCGCCGGCGCCCTCGCCCGCATCCGCGAAGAGATCGAGCGTATGCCGCTTTTGTACAAGATCGATGTGGTCGATTTCCGGGACGCGGCGGAAGATTTTCGCCGCGTGGCCCTGCAGAAAGTGGAATGGATCCATGTCCCCCGGCGTTTCAGGAAGGGAAAATCATGACGAAGCTGGATGTGTTGAAAAGTCAACTGGCCAGGGCGCTCAAGCGTTTTGAGGAATTTTACGTGAAGAGAAAACAACCATTGTGCGCGACGCGGCTTTGAAGCGTTTTGAGTTCGTCTTTGATCTCTCCTGGAAAACCATGCGGGCCCATCTCAAGGAGCAAAAGGGCGTTGACTGCGTTTCTCCCAAAGACTGCATCAAGGCGGCGTACCGCCAGGGACTGATCGAATATGACACGATCTGGCTGCAGATGTGCGATTTTCGTAACGAGATCGCGCACGCTTACGGGGAAGAATTCGCCGAGAAACTTTATCGCGGGTTCCCCGAGATCCTCGCCGCCTGCCGGAAACTGGCGAAAATTCTGCAAATTGACGCTGAATAAAGAAACAAAGACGTAAAGACGCGAGCAGCAGGGAAACTTCCTCTTTCGAATGATCCCGATCCCCGGATTCCCTGATAACCGGATCCCCGGAGACCTGCCTGGAAAAACCCGCCAAACCCCTTGACCCCCGCCGCGCCGGGGCACTATAATACATAAAAATACTACTATTAAATAGCGGCCCGGATCTCCGGATTTCCGGGTACCCGGAAATCCGGGAACTGTGTTTTTGAGACTTTGCTATGATCAAGCCCATCGGCGGTCTGGATAAAAACTTATTGGAAGGCGTTGTCCGTATCATTACCTCCCACAAGAAGGTCGACAAGATCATTTTGTACGGCTCGCGGGCGGGAGAGAGGTTCAAGCGGGCCTCCGACATCGACCTGGCGATTGCGGGAACCCGCTGGACGCAGGACGACATCGCCATCGTCAAATTCAACCTGGACACGCTTCTGCCCACGGCCCTGAAGTTCGATGTGGTGCTTCTGGACGCGCTGAAAAAACAGGGTTTGGTGGACGACATCCGTGAGGAAGGGGTCGTCATTTATCCGGCGATAGAAAGGCTCCATGGATCCAAAGCGCGTTAAGCAACTATTCGCCGATTTTCAGAATGCCGCACGCAAGCTCAAAGAGGCGCTGGCCGAAGACCCGCGGCAGGCGGCGGGGACCGTTCTGGACGGCACCGTTCAGCGGTTTGAATTCACCTTTGAACTGGCGTGGAAACTGGCGAAACATGTCCTGACTCATCAGGGCATCGAAGCCGGCAACCCGCGGGACGTCATCAAAGAGGCGTTCGCGCAGGATTTTTTCAAGGACGGCGACGCCTGGATCGCCATGCTCGATGACCGCAACCGGACGTCCCACGTTTACGATGAAGAGCAGGTGCTCCAGATCTATAACAGGATCAAGAAGAAATATTATCCGCTTTTGGAGGAATTTTGTGAGGGAATGGAAAGGATAATCGAAAAATTATAGTCGTAAGTAATAAGTCGTAAGTGGTAAGCAAAAATTTTGGGTTTTGCCGTTACTTACGACTTACAGCTTACGACTTACGACTATCATGCAACTCAACTCTACCCAAATCGCCCAAATCTTGCCTCAATCCTACCCATTCCTGATGATCGACCGGGTGGTGGATTTTAAAAAAGGCGAAAGCCTCACCGCCGTCAAGAATATCACC
>MHGM01000005.1 GCA_001805565.1 Omnitrophica WOR_2 bacterium RIFCSPHIGHO2_01_FULL_52_10 | reverse complement strand
GGATATAAGCGCGGGTGTATTTGCGGCACACCGCGCAGGCGCATTGGTCATCCAACGGAGTAAAATCGGTCGCGTATTGGGCATTGCGGATCACTTTGCGCCCCGCGGAGGTGAACGCCGAGCCGTTACGGCCGTAACGCGTCGGGACGCAGGTGTCGAACATATCGATGCCTTCTGCCACGGCACGCACGATCTGGTCCGGCATGCCAATGCCCATAAAATACCGCGGCCGGTCCTGCGGCAAAAGCGGCATCACCCAATCGAGCGTTTCAAACATAACCTCGACTGGTTCCCCCACGCTTACTCCTCCCACGGCGTAGCCGTCGAATCCGATGCCGATTATTTCCCGGGCGGAACGCTCGCGCAGATCTTTGTACGTCGCACCCTGCACAATACCGAATAAATGTTGTTTGCCTTGCATTTTCCGCGCCAGGAAATATTTCCACGAACGTTGCGCCCAAAGCGTTGTGCGTTTAACGGAGGTTTCCGCCTCCGTTTGCTCGCACGGATATGGCGCGCATTCATCCAAAGGCATAATCATGTCCGAACCGAGGACCTCTTCGATCTCGATGACCTTCTCCGGCGAAAAAAATTGCGTTGAACCATCGATATGCGACTGAAAGAAAACTCCATCATCATTGAGTTCTCTTAACTTGGAAAGACTGAAGACCTGATAGCCGCCGCTGTCGGTTAAAATCGGGCGCGGCCAACTCATGAATTTGTGCAGACCGCCGGCTTTCGCGATGACCTCCATCCCGGGACGCAAAAAAAGATGGTACGTATTCGAGAGGACAATTGGCGAGTCCAATTCCAACAAGTCTTCGTTGGTCAGCGTCTTGACCGTGGCGTTGGTTCCCACCGGCATGAAAAATGGCGACTGGATCTCGCCATGCGCCGTGTGGAGAACTCCGCGTCGCGCATTTGTTTTCGCGTCTTTTTTGATAAGTTGGAACATATTGTGTCCGTATCTCGTATCCCGTCGCTCGTATCTCGTCGTTTGCGAGATACGATATACGAGATACGAAATACGATTCAATTAAACAATAATCATCGCATCCCCGTAACTGTAAAACCGATACTTTTCACGAATAGCCTGCGCGTAGGCCTCCTTCATCAATTTTGTTCCGCCAAAAGCGTAGACCAGCATCAACAACGTACTGCGCGGCAAATGGAAATTGGTTATCAGAATATCCACCGCGCTCAATGTGTATCCGGGATAAATAAAAATATCCGTTTCCCCATTCAGCCGCGCGGAATTCGCGGCCAATGTTTCCAGGACACGGCAGGATGTCGTGCCCACGGCAACGATTTTACGGCCCTTCGTTTTTGTCTGTTGAATGGAGACAAAACTTTTTTTTGTGAGTGAATACTCTTCGGTGTGCATCTTGTGCCGCGTGATATCGTCTGTTTCCACCATGCGAAACGTCGCCAGATTGACATGCAGCGTGACGGTTTCGATACCGTGTCCTTTCTTGCGTAACGCGTTCAACAGCGCCGGCGTAAAGTGCAACCCTGCTGTGGGCGATGCCACGGAACCTGGCTTGCGGGCGTACACGGTCTGGTAGTATTTGTGATCCAGCGGTTCATCGGCGCGCTTGATGTACGGCGGCAGCGGCATGTGCCCGTGTTTTCTTAATTGCGCCGCCACATCCTTGCGATTAAAACGTACGATCCGTTTTTCGATATCGATCAGCTCGGCGGTCAGGCTGCCGCCGTTAAACTGTATCTTTTCATTTAAATTTAACCGGTGCAGCGGCCGGATCAATGTTTCATAGGAACAGCCGTCCCCTTCGGGAAGTTTCTTCAAAAGAAAGACCTCGACCTTGCCCGGTGTTTTCTCGCGGCGGCCCAGAAGCCGTGCGGGGATGACCTTGCTGTCATTGAGCACAATGCAGGAATCGGGTGGTAAATATTTTTCTACCTTGGCAAAGACGTCGTGGGAAATCGCCTGGTTCCGACGGTCAATGACCATCAGCCGCGCCTGATCACGTTGACGCAACGGATATTGGGCGATCAATCCCCGCGGCAGATCAAAGTCAAATTCAGAAAGCTGCAATGTGTCCTTGGGATTCATGTCGGTCAGGGAAGGTCAACGGGCGGTTGTTCGCGGTAATTGACGATTTTTGCGCCCGGATAATAAAGGGTAAGGATCTCATCGTATTTATGCCGCTCCTCGGCCATCTGGTGCGCGCCCCACTGGCACATCCCTGCCCCGTGCCCCCAGCCCTTGCCGATCAAGTCAAAGTAGTAACCTTTCATGATAATTTCGTACTTATTACTTTTGATGATATTCGGGCCGATGATCGCACGGAATTTGATGCCAGGGATTATCGTCGTCTTACCATCGCGTGCGGTAAAAAGCAGATTATTAATCCGGCCGCTCTGGTTACGGCTCACCACACGGATGTCCTGGATCGGGCCCAGGGCATATCCGTTGGCGTTAAGCTTGTCCCGGATGTCTTGGGAACGGAAATTCCGCTTCCAGCTGGCATGCGGCGCGAGCGCGCAAAACGAACACGGCACGCCGGCGAGCGGCGGCAGGTTTTCTCCCCAGATATTCCTGGCGCTTTCCGTGTGGCCGCCGCAGGAAGCGTGAAAATACGCCGGCAGGACTTTATGATCATAGACAAGGATCTCCCCCAAAGTACGCTTGACCGCGATGTTGGTGCGGAATCGTTCGGCGCTCTTGCCGCCGTAGACCTGGGAGTAAATGTCGCCGGTCACATCGTATTCGTCATTTTTATTTTTTTTCATCTGATAAAGCGCGTAGGTGCGGGCGGCCACGGCCTGGGCTTTCATCGCCTCCATCGGCCAGCGGTGCGAAACTTCGTGGTACAAAACGCCGCGGATGTATTGTTCAAGTTCGACCGTGTTAACGACCAGAAATTTTTTATTGGATTTTTGGATGATATCCAGCGCCCCGCGGTAACGCTGCGCTTTATCCCCCGGATACAGCGTGATGTCCTTGGTGGACGTCACGCGGATCTTGCGTAAAGGATATTCCGCGTCATTGATCTTGATGCCGCCCAGATGCGTGGACAGCCGGGACTCCCGCAGACCTCTTCCCTCTTCGAGAACCGCGCCGGATCGAAGGTCGAGGATCTTGTACTTGCCCCGTATGGAAAAGTTCAGCTCAGGGATATCGCTGGAAATGGCCACACGGACATACTTTTCGCTTGACGGTTCGGCCGCGTGGACGTACGCGCAATTTCCCGCCAGCAGACCCGTAACGATGAGAACGCGGATCATCGCTGTCGCCATAAGAAAAGAACGAAACTTAGCAGGGCGCTTAATAACAGGCATGTGGTCAGCGGAAAATAAAAGGAAAGGTTTTCTTTTTTGATGACAATATCCCCGGGCAGGCGTCCCAGCCAGGGAATTCTTCCGGCAAAGGATAACATGCCTCCGATCAGGATAAAGGCAATACCGAGCATGATAAACGTTTTGGCTAATCCCATGGTGATTAATAAAGTTTGGGCTGGGTTTCTTTGGCGGCCGGAAGGACCTTCAAATGCTCGCCTGCCGCTTGCGTGAGTTCGCGGCCGCGGGGCGTGCGCTTTAAAAAACCGATCTTCAGCAGATACGGCTCAATCACATCGACAATGGTGTCCAGTTCTTCATTGAGGGTGGCGGCCAGCGTTTCGATACCGACGGGCCCTCCCTTGTAATTCTGCGCGATCACCTTCAGGAGTTTGCGGTCTTTGTCATCGAGTCCGATCTCGTCGATGGCCAGGGCGCGCAACGCCTCATCCGCAACGGCGGCGGTAATGTGTCCGGCTTTTGTTTTGACTTGAGCGTAATCGCGCACGCGGCGCAGCAGCCGGTTGGCGATGCGCGGCGTTCCCCGCGCGCGGCGCGCGATCTCCAGGGCGGCCGGCGTCTCGAGCTGCACGTTAAGCTTACGAGCGGAATTGGCCACGATCTGGCTTAATTCCTGCGCGTTGTAAAAATCCAGGTGATGAAATATCCCGAAACGTTCACGCAGCGGCGCGGCCAGCAGACCGCTGCGGGTCGTCGCGCCAATAAGCGTAAATGGTTTGAGGTTGAAATTGATCGTCTTGGCGTAGGGCCCTTTATCCACGACAAAGTCGATCTGGAAACTTTCCATGGCCGGGTACAAAAATTCTTCGACGACCTTCGAGAGGCGGTGGATCTCGTCGATAAAAAGGATGTCGCCTTCCCCGAGATTGGTGAGGATCCCGATCAGGTCTCCGGCGCGCTCAATGGCCGGGCCGGAGGTAATGGTGATGCGGGCGCCCATTTCATGGGCGACGATATTCGCCAGGGTCGTTTTTCCCAAACCCGGCGGCCCCGAGAGCAAGATATGTTCGAGGCATTCCTGCCGCCCTTTGGCCGCTTGCAGCGACACCTGAAGATTGGCCATCAGTTCAGTTTGCCCCACAAATTCGCTTAACTGCGCGGGGCGCAGGGACAAACTGTAGACCCGGTCTTCTTCAGTTTCCTGATTGAACAGAATCGCTTTGCGCTCTTCCATCGTCCGCGTCCTCATCCATGGGGATAATTTGTTTCTGGTTACGCATGACCTCGATCTCGCCAAAGACGCCTTTTTGGACGGCAATGAGTTCTTTTAAACGGATCAGTTCCAGGACGGCCAAAAACGTCACGATGATCTCGATCTTTGTGCGGGCCCGCTGGAAGAGATCCTGCAAGCGGATTGAGGACTCCTTGAGCAAAAGATGCAAAACGTCATGTATTTTTTTTTCAACGGTAAATTCTTCCGTAATGATCTCGTGGATCACTTCTTCCGGGGCTTTTTTGAGCGCTTCGGACAGGGCGCTGATCAGATCAAAAAGGCTGGCCTCATAATAAATTTCTCTGGATTCTTCACGTAATTGCTGGAGTGCGCCGGGATCGATGTGGCGGCCGAAAAAGTCCTGCCGCAGGGTTTCTTTTTCTTTAAGGGCTTCGGCGATCTCCTTGAACTTCTTGTATTCCAGCAACCGGCGGGCCAGTTCATCGCGCGGGTCGAGTTCTTCTTCAGGCTGCTCATTGGGATCCGGCGGCAGGAGCATTCTGGACTTAATCTGCATCAGAGTCGCGGCCATGACCAAAAAATCTCCCACCACGTCGAGATCCAGCATTTTCATCATGTTGATGTATTGCAGGTACTGCGCGGTGATCTGGCTGATGGGAATGTCGTGGATGTCGATATCGTCTTTTTTAATAAGATACAGCAACAAATCCAGCGGCCCTTCAAAGATTTCCAGCTTCAGTTTGTATCCCATGAGTTCTTAAAACTCGAACCCCGAAATTCGAAATTCGAAACAATATCTAAATCCCCCTGCCCAAACTAAAAAACCTGGCGTTTGGAACTTGAAATTTATAATTTGTTTCGGATTTCGTGCTTCGGATTTCGAATTTATCCTCCCGTCTCAACTCTT
>MHGM01000004.1:12052-25261 GCA_001805565.1 Omnitrophica WOR_2 bacterium RIFCSPHIGHO2_01_FULL_52_10 | reverse complement strand
ATCTACCACCAGCCTAAAGCGGACATTTCATTAGTAACTCAAAGCGGACATATCACTATTTAACAACAGTCCAAAATTTTTTCTTGACAAGACCAGGCTCAGGTGTTATATTTTCACCAACTTTGAGCAGTCCTTTCAACCTTTAATCCGGTCCAGCGAGGCCGGTAAGGGATAAATATGAGATACAAATCAAAGGGCATAATTGAAAACTCGCCTCTCTTAAAAGAGGGCGAGTTTTTTGTTTTTAACCTTAGTCCCCGGTGTCCCGGTTCCCCGGAAAACCAGTTGGGACGCTGGAGACTGGGAATCTGGATATCGAGCATATGACATCCGCCTCCAAAATTCTCGACAAAGAAGCCATCCGCCGTGCGGTCCTGCGCATCGCCCACGAGATCCTTGAAAAGAACAAGGGAACCGAAGACCTGTGCATCGTCGGCATCCGTACTCGCGGGGCGGTTTTGGCCGAGCGGCTAAAAGAATGCGTCAAGCAAATTGAGGGAGCGGAAATCCCTGTCGGGATCCTGGATATTACTCTTTACCGGGATGATGTAGGGATTGATTTTACGCAATCCCGACGCCCCGATGTTTCATCGGGGGCCGGGACTCCGACTGAGTGTAAGCGAGCGTTGGAGCCGGTTGTGCGTGAAACTTCCATTCATTTCGATATCACGGATAAAAAGGTTGTCCTGGTCGACGACGTGCTTTTTACGGGAAGGACCATCCGCGCGGCGCTCGATGCCTTGATCGATTTTGGTCGGCCGGCCAATATTCAACTAGCGGTCTTGATCGACCGCGGGCACCGGGAGCTTCCCATCCGGGCGGATTATGTGGGGAAGAACATCCCGACCTCGCTGGAGCAGAATGTCAGGGTAGTTTTAGAGGAAGTGGATAATCGCGTGGATGAGGTAGTCGTCGAAGAAAGAAGCAACGAAACAAAGAAGCAGGAAGCAAAGAAAAAATAAAAAATGCAAAAGATTAAAAAATAAACAGGTGGCAGTTTTATCTCCGCTTCTTGTATCTTTGCCTCTTGCTTCTTGAATGGGGATTTATGACGGAGTGGACCAAACATGACCTTTTGGATGTCCAGGATCTAAGCCGGGAAGAGATCGAGCTGGTCCTGGAAACGGCCAAATCGTTCAAGGAAGTTTCGGCACGCGATGTGAAAAAGGTGCCGGCCCTGCGCGGCAAGACGGTCGTGATGCTGTTTTTTGAGAACTCGACGAGAACCCGTACCTCTTTTGAGCTCGCCGCCAAGCGTCTCTCGGCGGATACGATCAACATTTCTGCCGGCAGCAGTTCGCTTTCCAAGGGTGAAACGATCCTGGATATGGCCCGTAATCTCGAGGCCATGAATATCGATGCGATCGTGGTAAGGCATCCCGCGTCCGGTGTCCCCGATGTTTTGGCCAGACATTTAAAAGCCGCGGTCATCAACGCCGGAGACGGTTGCCGCGCGCATCCCACCCAGGCCTTGCTGGATATGTTCACGATCAAAGAAAAGTTGGGGAGGATCGACGGGCTGAAAGTGGGGATTGTCGGCGATATCCTGCACTCGCGGGTGGCGCGTTCCAATATCTGGGGGTTTAATAAACTCGGCGCGCGGGTGACCGTTTGCGGCCCATCGACGCTGATGCCGATGGGGGTCGAGAAGCTGGACGTGAAGGTCGGCAACGATATCGACGAATTGATCCGCGAAAGCGACGTGCTGATGCTGCTGCGTTTGCAGAAAGAACGACAGGAAAATCAATTTTTGCCATCGATCCGCGAGTATGCCAAACGATTCGGCGTTAATCAGGAAAGGCTCAAACAGGCTAAAAAAGATATTGTGATCATGCATCCCGGGCCGACTAACCGCGGAGTGGAACTTTCGGCGGAAGTTGCCGACGGAGAATATTCGGTCATTCTCGATCAGGTAACCAATGGCGTGGCGGTGCGCATGGCGGTGTTGTATTTATTGCTGGGAAAAGGGAAGCTGAAAATTGAAGGATAAGAAGTAAGAAGTGAGAAGTAAGAAGAGGAGATTGGAATGTCGCTAGTGATCAAAAACGCGGTGATCGTCAACGCGGATAAGATGCACAAAGAACCGCAAGACATTTTGATAGATAAAGGGTTGATTGTTAAAATAGGAAAGAATGTTTCTTCCAACGCCGCCAAAGCGATCGATGCCAAAGGCAGGCTGGTCATGCCCGGGCTTATCGATATGCACATTCATTTGCGTGAGCCGGGCCGGGAGGACAAAGAGACGATTGAGACCGGTTCGAGGGCGGCGGCCAAGGGCGGGTTCACCACGGTTCTGTGCATGCCCAATACAACGCCGGTCATCGACAACGCGATGATCGTGGAGGCCGTTTTAAAAGAAGTCAAGCGGGTCGCTCTGGTCAATGTCATTCCCGTCGGCGCCATCACCCGCGGGCAAAACGGCGAAGAACTCACCGATATGTTCGAATTAAAACAGGCCGGATGCATGGCGCTCTCCGACGACGGGAAAACGGTCGGCAACGGCCGTCTGATGCGCCTGGCCATGGAATATTCCCAAATGGCGGGGTTATTTTTGATCGAGCATTGCCAGGATCCGGATCTGTGGTGCAAGGGCGTGATGAATGAAGGTGATGTCTCGACGCTGCTGGGGCTCAAGGGCGACCCCGGAATTTCGGAAACGGTGATCGTCGGTCGTGATATCGAATTGGCCCGTTATCTCAACGCGCGGATCCATCTGGCGCACATGAGCCTTAAGCGCTCCGTGGAATTGATCCGGTTCGCCAAGGGCCAGGGCATTCGGGTGACCGCCGAGGCATGCCCGCATCACTTCACGCTCACCGACGAAGCGGTCAAAACATTTGACACGAATACGAAAGTGAATCCTCCGCTACGAACGCAAGAGGATGTAGAGGCCATCAAGGAAGGGCTCAATGACGGAACGATTGATTGCATCGTGACCGACCATGCCCCGCATACGGCGGAAGAAAAAGAAATGGATTACGACCACGCGCCCTACGGGATGATTGGTCTGGAAACATCGGTCGGTTTAACGATCACGGAACTGGTTGAGAAAAAAGTTTTGTCCTGGACGCAGATGGCGGACAGAATGTCCGCGGCGCCGGCCCGGATCGTGGGGTTGACCGATAAAGGGGTCATCAAGGAAGGGGCGGATGCCGATATAACGATCATCGACCCCGAAAAGGTCTGGGAAGTGCGCAAAGAAGATATTGTTTCCAAATCAAAGAATTCGCCTTTTATTGGTCGAAAATTAAAGGGTGCGGTCGCCATGACAATCTATGGCGGTAAAATTACTTATCAATCATCGTAACACATTGTATAATATGTAGTTATGTCAAAAAATAAAAAAGTTATTATTTCAGTTATCGGTGGACACGATAGAGATCTTAAAGTGGAGCAATTGGCCCATGATATTGGCAAGATTATAGCAAAAATGGATGCTGTTCTAGTTTGTGGGGGATTAGAAGGGGTCATGGAGGCGGCCGCCAGAGGTTGTCAGCAGGCCGGTGGCACCACAATTGGGCTTTTGCCGGGGACAAACAAGGCGGACGCCAATCAATACATTGAGATCGCCCTGCCTACCAGTATCGGCTACGCCCGTAACGCGATGGTCGCCTGTTGCGCGGATATTATTGTGGCCCTGGCCGGAAGCCACGGAACTTCCTGCGAGATTTCCTACGGCCTTGTCTACAAGAAGCCTGTGATTGATCTGGGCGGCTGGAATCGCAAGGGGATGATTAAGGTGAAAAATCTCAAAGAAGCGGAAACGGAGATCAGAAAATTGATCCGGGAGATATCTGGAGAATGAAAAAACGCGTTCAAATCGACATTTCGTTATTATTTTTGATCATCTTTTTTACAGGGTTCTTATATCTGAACCGGCATATTTATTTCATCGGTCCCGGCGCGGACAATGCCCTGGATTTTCTCGGCATGGTCGTCATTCTTAAGGGCGTGCTTTTGCGCATGGCCGCGCGGGGGCATAAAAAGGCGCATTCCCGGCAGGGAGACCGGCTGGTGGAAACAGGGCCGTACGTTTTGACGCGCAATCCGATGTATCTGGGAAGTTTCTTGATCGGCGTCGGTTTTGCCCTGATCGTCTGGCCGTGGTGGAGCTGGCCGATCTTTGCCGTGTTTTTTTACATGCGATTTATCATACAGATCATGAACGAGGAAAAACACCTCGCCCAGTTATTTCCAAACGACTTTATCATTTATTGTCAAAGAGCGCCGCGGTTTTTACCGTCGCTGCAGAGTGTCCTGAAGGCCATCCCCAGACAGATCTTCAAGATTGATGAGGTATTGGTCACTAAGGAAAAATGGGGACTTCTGGCGTGGCCGCTTCTGGCGGTCATCCTCGAGGCGCTGCAAGAGATGTTGGTTTTCGGCGCAGCGAATATTCTGACGATCCTGGCCGTCTTCGCCGCGGCGATCGTTACCTTGTCATTGGGCCTTTTGGCCGCGTATCGTTATGGCTAAACTGCAAAATGTTTACAAAGTCGTTTCCAACGAAAAGCTTTGTCCGCGGTTTTTTCGCTTGTGCTTTGACGCCCCGTTGATCGTCCGCAAAATTCAGCCGGGACAGTTCGTCCATATCCGCGCGCACGACGGGCTGGAACCGTTCTTCCGCAGGCCCTTTAGCGTGTGCCGCGCCAAAAAGTACGTGGAGATTTTCTATGAGGCCGTTGGTCCTGGGACGAAGATCCTTTCCCTGAAGAAAAAAGGTGATCCCCTTGATGTCCTGGGGCCGGTGGGCAGGCCGTTCGTCCTGCCGCCGGCGGGGACTAAACAAGTGGTGATGATTGCCGGGGGAATCGGTGTGGCGCCGTTTCTTATTCTTTCGGATGTCTTAAAGAAAAAAAAAGGCCTGGAACTGGTTCTTCTCTACGGCGGGCGTACGCAAGGGCACGTCTTTAATATGAAAGAATTCAAGAATAACGGTTGCGCGACGCATATGGCGACGGATGACGGCAGCATCGGCACGCGCGGGCTGGTGGATAAACTTTTTTCTAAAATTGATCTTAATTCCAAGACGACATTTATTTATACCTGCGGGCCGAATCCGATGATGGCCGCGGTGCAGAAGTTTGCCCGTCGGCATGGTATTAAGGGACAAGCGGCCTGTGAAGAAATCATGGCCTGCGCGCTGGGGGCGTGCCTGGGGTGTTCCATCCGCACGACCAAAGGGTTCCGGACGGTCTGTTACGACGGGCCGGTGTTTGATTTGGCAGAGGTAATATTTGAATAGTTTTTATCACTATACCACTATACCGCTTTACCACTAGAAGGAGGCGCTTATGGCTATAACTTATATCTTGATTGGATTAGCCGGTGGATTAGTGGGGGGCGCCTTGGGCTTAGGAGGCGGTGTGATCATGGTGCCGCTGTTGGTTTTGTGGTTCGGACTGACGCAACATCAGGCGCAGGGGACGGCGCTGGCGGTTATGCTCACGCCGGTATTTGCTCCCGTTGTGTGGCGATATTACCAAGCCGGCAACGTCAAGGTCCAGATGGCGTTATTTATCGCCTGCGGATTTGTCATCGGAGCGCTGTTGGGTGCGCATTTCATTCAGGGACTTCCCGAAGCGACCTTGAAGCGGGCGTTTGGCGTGTTTTTGGTCTTGATCGGAATAAAATTGGCGTCTTTAAAATAAAGAGGCAAGAAGCAGAGATAAAAATAAGCAAGAAGCCTGGGAATAAAATCATATTTTGTTTTTTGATTTTTTTGATTCTTTGTTTCTTGCTTCTTTGCTTCTAAATGGTAATGATCATGAATCTCACAGTCAAAATCGGCAACGCGCAGTTCGCGAATCCCGTCACGGTCGCCTCGGGCACCTTCGGGCACGCGGAGAAATATTATGATCTCGATGAGGTCAAAAAGCTGGGCGCGATCGTTCCCAAAACGGTGACGTTGCACGCCCGCGAAGGTAACCCGCCGCGGCGGATCGCGGAAACGCCTTCAGGCATGCTCAACGCGATCGGTATTGAGAATCCGGGGGCCGACGGATTTATCCGCGTCAAGTTGCCGCCGCTGCAAAAAATAGGTGTGCCGCTTATTATCAGTGTTCTGGGACATACGGACGAAGAGTTCAAAACTCTTACCGAGAAATTTCATCAGCAAAAAGGCGTGAGCGCCCTGGAGCTGAATTTGTCTTGTCCGAATCTGGGGAAAAAAATGCTGGTCGCGCAGGACCCGGAGGCGACCCGCCGCGTGGTGAAACTGGTCAAAGGAATTTCCCGCGTGCCGGTCATTGCCAAATTGTCTCCCAACGTGACGGATATCGCCGCGATCGCGCGTTCCGCCGAAGAAGCCGGCGCCGACGCGGTGAGTTTGGTCAATACGTTCTCGGCCATGGTGATCGATGTCAACAAACGCCGCTGTGTACTGGGGAATTTTACCGGCGGATTAAGCGGCCCGGCGATCCGGCCGATGGCCGTGTATATGGTTTACCAGACAGCCCAACAGGTGAAGATCCCCATTATCGCCATGGGCGGGATCATGACCGCACGGGACGCGCTGGAATTTATCCTCGCCGGCGCCACCATGGTCGCGGTGGGGACGGCGAATTTCATTGATCCCCGCGCGCCGGTGGAAGTCCTGGAAGGCATTAAAGAGTATATGAAAAAGAATAAAGTCAGAGACATTAAAGAAATTGTAGGAGTCGTCAAACATTAGTCGTCAGTCTTCAGTCATCAGCCAAAATCTGACGACTGATGTCTGAAGACTGATAGCTCAACATCAATTATGACTATTCACAAAGGACAGTTGATCGTTGCGCTCGATGTCGCCACGCTGGATGAGGCGAAAAGGCTCGTGCGCGCCCTTGAGGGGATCGTCGATATCTTTAAGGTGAGCAGCCAGCTATTTACGGCGTGCGGTCCCGAAGCCGTGCGTTATCTTTTGCGGGAGGGGAAAGAGGCCTTTCTGGACTTGAAATTCCACGATATTCCCAACACGGCCGCCGCCGCGGTCGCCGCGGCTGTCCATATTACGGAAGGCGGCCGGGGTATTATGATGTGCACTTTGCACGCGTTGGGGGGTCCTGAAATGCTCCAGGCGGCCGTCCAGGCAGCGCGAAAAGAGGCTCAAGTCGCAGGGGTTAAAAGACCCCTTCTGGTTGCCATTACGGTCTTGACAAGCGAGGCAAAAAAAGATAACATAGCCCGTCTTGTTTTGGAACGGGCCGCGCTGGCCAAAGAATCCGGCCTGGACGGCGTGGTTGCCTCGAGTCAGGAAGCGGCGCTTATCCGACGGGAATTCGGCAAAGATTTCGTTATCGTTACACCAGGTATCCGCCCCAAAGATTCTGCCGTCGGTGACCAAAAAAGGGTGACAACTCCCGCTGATGCCATTGCCAATGGGAGCGATTTTTTAGTCGTGGGACGTCCGGTCGTCAGCGCTCCGGATCCGGCCTCCGCGGCGAAAGAAATCTTAAAGGAAATAAGACAGGTTAGAGGTTAAAAGTCCCGATAACCAAGGCACAGGTAAATTCCAATACACAAGCACCAAATCACAAACAATAAACAATACCAAATGTCCGAATGACTCAAATTTAGGAATTTATTTCTAAAAGCGTGGTTTTGGTCATTGGTATTTTGAAATTGAGAATTGTTTGGAATTTGGGATTTGAAAATTGGGATTTTAGAACTTGTATCTTGGTTTTTATATTTAATTTATATAAGACAGGAGTTCAAAATGTCCCAACAAGTCCAGGAACTGATCGATAAGATCAAAACGGAAGGGCTCCAGGCCGCCGACCAAAAGGCCAGGGAGATCGAAGAGCGGGCCAAGCGCAACGCGCAAGGGATCCTCAACGAGGCGAACAAACGCGCGCAGGATCTGCTTCTGGAGGCCGAAGAGGAAATCCAGAAGAAACAAGAGGCCTCCCGCACGGCGCTGCGACAGGCTTCGCGCGACACGCTGCTTTCCCTGAAAAAAGAGATCCAGAAGTTTTTGCAAAGAATCGTCGTCGCGCAGGTCGCCGACGCGCTCACGCCGCAGAAACTGGCCGATATCATCGCGCAGGTCACCAACAAGGCCATCGACGGAGGATCGGCTGACGCTGGGATCGAAGTGATGTTAGACCCCAAAGACCTCAAGGAATTGCGCGACGGTTCTCTCGCGAAATTGCAAAAACAGCTCAAGCATCCCGTTCATTTCCGGGCTTCAGAAGATATCGGCAAGGGATTCACCATCAGTTTCGATAACGGCAAATCCAGTTTTGATTTCAGCGAAGCGGCCCTGGCCGAATATTTGAGCGTTTATCTCAACGAAGAACTGGCGGCATTGTTAAAGTGACGGGTCGGAGAGTTATATAGTTCTCCGACCCGTCATCCTGAGGAGCAAAGCGACGAAGGATCTAACTCGATCCTTCGCTCGTTGCACTCGCTCAGGACGAACTCTCGGTGAGGTAGCCTAAATTTACCGAGGGTTCAGAAAGATCCGCAGCATGGGAAGTATCTATTATTATTTTATTGCGAGTTTACCTCTTGTTTTTTTTGACGGAAAGATGCCTATGACCGTCGGGGCTTTTCGGGAAGATTGTCGAAGACTTTTGACCGAAAAGGATTACGCCCTGATGGAACAATTATGGGCGCCGGATGAAGCCCTTTCCGTCCTGGGGACCGGTAACCGCGTTCTCGACGCGTGGCTTCATTTCGACCGTGGGTTGCGCAATGAATTAGCTTGGTACCGCGCCGGTCATCTCAACAAGGACCCCTTAAAGTATCTGCACGGACCCCGCACGCTTGTGTCTTCGCCCGTTGAAGACATCCAGCGGGCTTTGAAAATGGACGATCTTCGGGAGGCCGAAAAAATTTTAAGCAAGGCGCGCTGGCAATTCCTCGATGATCTGGGGATGGGGCATTATTACGACTTTGAAAGCGTGTTCATCTATTATTTGAAGCTGGAAATTTTGAAACGTCACCAGGAGTATGGTTCGCCGGAGGGGCGTAATCGTTTGCAGGAAATAAAAACAATGCCGTTGCCCGAGGGCTCCGACGCTCGTCCACCAAAGGTGGCCCCGCAGGCGAACTCGGTTCCGACGTCTGCTTGAGTCGGAGTCCCGATTGAGCGTTAGCGAACGTCGGAACAGGTCGTGGCTTAAAAAACAGGTTTATTTCAAGTAAAAGGAGCGGGAAGTGGGCGAACACACGAGAACGGGACAAGTGGTCGGCGTCAACGGCAACATGGTCGGCGTTGAGTTTGCGCAAAGTGTCATGCAAAACGAGGTCGTCTACGTGCGCGTCGGCGGGGAGCATTTGAAATCCGAGGTTATCCGCGTGCGCGGCAAACGGGCGGAGCTGCAGGTCTTCGAGGATACCAGCGGCATTCAAATTGGCAACACGGTGGAATTTACGGGCCAACTTTTGAGCGTCGAACTCGGGCCCGGGCTTTTGGGACAAATTTTCGACGGTCTGCAAAATCCTCTGCCGCAGTTGGCCCGGCAACACGGATTTTTCTTAAAGCGTGGGGCTTACCTCAAGGCATTGGACGATAAGCAAGAATGGGAATTCACCACGGCGGTGCGTGTGGGAGAAAAAGTACGTGCCGGCGACAAACTCGGCACGGTCCCCGAGAAGATTTTCCAGCACCGGATCATGGTCCCGTTCGCGCTGCACGGCGAATTCGAGGTTACGGAGATCGCCCCCAATGGAAAGTACACGATCCAAACGACCATCGCGAAATTAAAAGACGCCTCCGGCAAAGTTCAGGAAGTCAAGATGGCGCAGAACTGGCCGGTTAAAGTCGCCATCAAGGCTTACGCACAGAAATTAAAACCGACCCAGCCGCTGGTCACAAAGTTACGGATTATCGACACCCTTGTCCCCGTGGCCATCGGCGGCACGTTTTGCACCCCGGGGCCTTTCGGCGCGGGGAAAACGGTCTTGCAGCATCTGTTGAGTCGTCACGCCGAGGTGGACATCGTGATTGTGGTCGCTTGCGGCGAGCGTGCCGGCGAGGTCGTCGAGATCCTGGAAGAGTTCCCGCATTTGGTCGACCCGCGCACGGGCAAGACCCTGATGGAACGTACCATTATTATCTGCAACACCAGCTCGATGCCGGTCGCGGCCCGGGAATCCAGCGTTTATACCGGCGTGACTTTGGCCGAATATTACCGGCAGATGGGGTTGAACGTTTTGCTTCTGGCGGACTCGACGTCCCGCTGGGCGCAGGCCATGCGCGAGATGTCGGGGCGTCTGGAAGAGATCCCCGGCGAAGAAGCGTTCCCCGCTTACCTGGAATCGCGCATCGCGAATTTTTATGAGCGCGCCGGATTAGTGAAGTTGCGCGACGGCGGCACGGGGTCGGTCACCATCGGCGGGGCGGTTTCTCCGGCGGGCGGCAACTTTGAAGAACCGGTGACCCAGGCCACGCTCAAGGTCGTCGGCGCCTTTCACGGGTTGTCGCGCGACCGCGCCAACGCCCGGAAATACCCTTCCATTGATCCATTAGACAGCTGGAGTAAATACACCAGCTTCATCGAACCCGAACATGTCCGTAAGGGGGCCGCGATCCTCAAAAAAAGCAACAACGTCAACCAGATGATGAAGGTCGTCGGCGAGGAAGGGGTTTCGATTCAGGAATTCATCGACTATCTCAAAGGCGATTTTTTTGACGCCGTTTATCTGCAGCAGAACGCTTTCGATAAAACCGATGAGGCGACCGCGGCCGACCGGCAGAAGCACGTGTACCGGCTCATGGCGGAGATCATCGACCTGGAATTTCAGTTTGAGAATAAAGACGCCGCCCGACGGTTTTTCCAGCAATTGCGGCAATCCTTCGTCAACTGGAATTCGGCGGCTTTTCAGTCGGAAGATTTCAAACGCAAAGAACAAAATATACGTCACCAAATATCCAACGGCAAGATATAAAAGGAAATCATATGCAAAAAATCCACAGTCAAATCTTACAGATCTCGGGAGACGTCATCGTTGTTGAAGCGCAAGACGTCAGTTACAGGGAACTGGCGCAGGTTCATGCGCCAGCCGGCATTTCGCTGGCGCAGGTCATCCGCTTGGACGGTAAAAGGGTGTCGCTTCAGGTTCTCGCCGGAAGCCGCGGGATTTCAACGGACGACAAGGTGCGTTTTTTGAAGCGCCCGATGCGTATTTCCTATTCGGAGGATCTGCTGGGGCGCGTCTTTAACGGCAGTGGCTTGCCGCGCGACAACGGCCCCGTGCTGACCGACAACATGATCGATATCGGCGGGCCATCGGTCAATCCGTCCAAAAGGATCGTCCCCAAGAACATGATCCGCACCGGCATTCCGATGATCGATGTCTTTAACTCGCTGGTGGTATCCCAGAAACTTCCTATATTTTCGGTCGCCGGGGAACCTTACAATGAGCTCCTCGCCCGCATCGCGATGCAGGCCGAGGTCGATCTCATTATTCTTGGCGGAATGGGTCTAAAGTACGACGACTATTTATTTTTCCGTGACACCCTGGAAAAGCAGGGTTCTTTGTCGCGCTCCATTTTATTCATTCACACCGCCTCCGACCCGACGGTGGAATGTCTGCTGGTGCCGGATATGTGTCTGGCGGCCGCCGAGCAATTCGCGCTGGGAGGAAAACGCGTTCTGGTCCTTTTAACGGACATGACGAACTTTTCCGATGCGCTCAAAGAGGTCGCCATCACGATGGAACAGATCCCCTCGAACCGAGGTTACCCCGGTGATCTTTACAGCCAACTCGCGGCCCGCTATGAAAAGGCGGTCGATTTTTCGGACGCCGGTTCCATCACGATTTTAGCGGTGACGACCATGCCTGGGGACGATGTCACACATCCTATTCCCGACAACACCGGTTATATTACCGAAGGACAGTTTTATTTGCGCGGCGGGCGCATCGAGCCCTTCGGCAGTTTGAGCCGTTTGAAACAGCAGGTCAACGACAAGACGCGCTCGGACCATCGCGCGATCATGGACCGGATGATCCAGCTTTTCGCGGATTACCGCAGCACGCTGGAAAAACGCTCAATGGGTTTTCAGATGAGCGCGTGGGACGAGAAACTTTTGAAGTACGGGAACCGTTTCGAGGAAGAATTGATGGAGTTGTCCGTCAACATTCCTCTCGAAGAGGCGCTCGACCGCGGCTGGCAGATCCTGGCGGACATTTTTGAACCGGCGGAAACAGGGATCAAAGACGTGTTGGTCAAGCAGTACTGGCCGGCAAAAGCGGAAGCAAAATAATAATCGTATTTCGTATCTCGTATTTTGTATTTCGACGAGATACGGGATACGAGCGACGAGATACGAAAAAATGGCAAAAATCAAGCTCACCAAAGGCGAACTCAAACGCCAGCGCGACAGCCTCAAGCAGTACCGTCATTATCTGCCCACACTGCTTTTAAAGAAACAGCAGCTGCAGGTGAAGATCCTCGAGGCCCGTCGGCTTTACGCCGAACGGGAAAAGGTCCTCAACAAGAAACTTGAAGAGGTTGACCCTTGGGTCGGCCTTTTGGGGGACTCGTCCATTGATATCCGCGCGTGGGTCAAACCGCAAAGCGTTTTTGTCAAGACCGTCAACATCGCCGGCGCGAATGTCCCGGTATTCGACGACATCCATTTCCCGCAGGCCGAGTATGATCTGTATGCGACGCCCTTGTGGATCGACCGCGGCATTGCAGAACTCCGGCTGATGGTGACCTTGCTCGCCGAGCTTGTGGTCATCAAGGAAGGCATCGCGGTTCTGGAGCAGGAACTGCGCATCACCACCCAGCGGGTCAATCTCTTCGAGAAGGTCAAGATCCCCGAGTGCCAGGAAAATATTCGGCAGATTTGCATTTATCTCGGTGACCAGCAGGCCAACGCGGTGGGGGTGAGCAAAGTCGCGAAAAAGAAAATTGAGGTCCGTGATTTAGAATTAGTGGCCGCATGATTGTCCCGATGAAAAAACTTCATTTGATCGTCCAGAGAAAGGACATCGTTTCTTCGCTGGAGATCCTGCGCGAGTTGGGGATCGTGCATGTCGAACACCAGGAAGAATTATCCGGCTATCAGCTGGAAGAGCGCAGGGAAGAGTTCGCGATGCTCACGCAGGCCTTGGATATTCTCCAGCGCTTTGAAGACAAGGTCAAGGTAGCGCAGCAAGAGGCCAGTGATTGGACGGACACCGTCAACGAGATCCTGGGATTGTGGGCCCAGATCGAGCAGTATCAGGAAACGATCGCCCTGCGCGCGGTCCAGATCCGCCAATGGGAACTGTGGG
>MHGM01000004.1:0-12019 GCA_001805565.1 Omnitrophica WOR_2 bacterium RIFCSPHIGHO2_01_FULL_52_10 | reverse complement strand
TTTCGCGTCGGGTACTTATAAGTGCCTTGCCATTTGCCGCGGAAAAGCCGAGCTTCCCTTTGATGTGACCGCGCCGCCTCCGTCAGGTCTTGGCCAAATGAAAACAATGCAGATCGAAGAGCAGGCCAGGATCCGGGGCGCCGAGGAGAAAATCACTGAGCTGCGCTGTTTTTGGGATTCGTTTCAAAAGATAATGGTCGAGCGTGAGAATGTCTTAAAGTTTGAAGAGGTAGAAAAGGGCATGCGCGCGGAAGAGGAGCTCGCCTTATTAAAAGGGTTTTGCCCCGGCGACGCTTGCGGGGCCATCGCGGCGAAGGCGAAACAGGAGCAATGGGGAGTTTTGTTTGAGGACCCTTCCGAAGAGGACAGCGTTCCCACACTTTTACGCAACCCGCGCTGGGTAGAGATGATCAAACCCGTTTTCGGCATCATCAATGTTCTGCCCGGTTACCGGGAAGTGGACATCAGTCCCGTCTTTCTGATCTTTTTTTCTGTTTTCTTTGGTATCCTGATCGGCGACGCCGCTTATGGTTCCGTTTTCTTGATCTTGACCCTGATCTTCCACAATAAATTGAAACACAAGGTCAAAGACGCGGCGCCTTTTATTCTCATGTATGTATTAAGCGCTGCGACTATCACCTGGGGCGCGCTGACCGGGACGTTCCTCGGGACGGTTTTGTTGGGCGCCAAGCTCAAGCCGGTCGTGGGGTGGCTCACAGAGAGTAAAAACGTCCAGCTTTTGTGTTTTACCATCGGGGCCGCGCATCTGATCCTCGCGCACCTTTGGCGTTGCGTGAGAAGATGGCCCGGTTCCGGAGCCTGGGCGGAGTTGGGCTGGGTCTGGATCCTGGGGGTGTCTTTTGGTCTGGTCAGGTCGATGATTGTCTTGGGGCAAGCGGACATGGCGGTCATCCTTAACGCCTTGAAAATGATGGTCCCGGGGGTCGCTCTGGTCATTTATGACATCGCACGCGGGCCCAAGGGCCAGATCCCGGTGGGGATCGCGCTTTTGCTTTTTAGCATCATCAGCGCGTTTACCGATATCGTTTCTTACGTGCGATTATTTGCGGTGGGTTTGGCGGGAACGGCAGTGGCGGACGCCTTTAATCAAATGGCCTTAAGTGCCGGGTTTAACAACATCGTCTCTGGAACCATCACAGCGCTTATCCTGGTCGTCGGACACGCGTTCAACATTGTCTTGTGCGGGTTCGGCGTTCTGGTGCACGGCCTGCGATTGAACGTCCTGGAATTTTCGGGACATTTGGGTCTGGAATGGGCAGGGTTCAAGTACGAACCGTTTAAAAAGATAAAACAATCATAATCACAAAACGAGAAGGCCGTCCGCCTCACCAAAATCTATGATTTTGGTGGGCGAGACGAGCCTCGTCATTTCCTTCTAAAAAAGGAAATGAAGAAAAATGACGGGAGAATCACATGGATCAAGCGGGTGCGTTGGTTCAATTTAAAGATTTGGGAGTTGCCGCCGCGCTGGGGCTGGCCGCGACGGGATCGGCGCTGGGAATCGGGGTAGCCGGCATGGCGGCGGTCGGGGCGTGGAAGAAATGTTACGCCCAGAACAGAATGGCGCCGTTTTTACTCATTGTCTTTATCGGCGCGCCGTTGTCGCAGACGATCTACGGAATGATCCTCATGAATAAAATCGCCGAAGCCGTTGCCAAGGGGGTTTTTCTTTCATCGGTCGGGATCTTCGGCGGGGCGGCGATTGGAATGTCGGCTTTTTATCAGGGGAAAATTGGCGCCAGCGGCGCGGACGCCCTGGCGGAAACGGGCAAAGGCTTTACCAACTATTTGATCGCGCTGGGTATCATCGAGACCGTGGCGCTGTTTGTGATGGTCTTTTTGCTCGGCAAGATCGACGTGTTGGCGGGTTAGAATTTATTGAGGATGTTCGATGTTAGATGCTCGATACTTGATGCTCGACGTTTACCAATTTTAACGAGTATCCAGAATCCAGGATCGAGTGTCGAGATGCGGGCGGTTAGCTCAGCTGGTTAGAGCATCTGATTTACATTCAGAAGGCCGAGGGTTCGATCCCTTCACCGCCCATGTTTTAGTAACAGGCCCTTTGAAGTCGGGAGACTTCAAAGGGCCCTGTCAATTTTTTCTTAATAAACAAAAAAAGCTTCACCCATTCGGGTTGAAGCTTTTTTTATTATTGAAAATTGACGGGGCCGACGAGATTTGAACTCGCGATCTTCAGCGTGACAAGCTGACATGTTAACCGGGCTACACTACGGCCCCCGATGTGGAAAATTTGAAATATACTTTAATATTGAAAAGAATGTTTGTAAAGAAATTTATTCGTGGCGCTCCGGGTGAACTGCCGCGTCCTACTTAACGATCCTTTTTAAGATCCGCGTCCCATGATTCCATGCCCACCCCGGCTCGTTGACCCAATCTCCGAACTGCGCGACCGGCGTGAAATTCCGCTCGATGTATTCTCCGATCAAGGGACAATAGGTCTTCCCTAAAATACCGAGGCCGTATTCTTTGGTCGCGTTCCGCCGGCTGCTAAGCAGAATCCAGTTGACCTTGTTTTCTTCGAGTTCGGCGATCACCTCTTTTTCTTGCTCCGGGGATATCTTGATGTGGTCGAAGAAGATCAACTGACGCGTGGGGCTGACTTTATCGGTCAGGAAATAATACAGCGGGTCGTAAGGCAGGGCGAAGAATAATTCATCTCTTCGAAGGTTGCTCTCCAGATAAGAAACGGTCTCTGTGACGGTATCTATCCAGGGCGCCTCGTTGCCCAAAAAGACCTTTCCTCTTTCCACGCCCAGGTATTGGGAAGGGACTTTGATGGAGTTAACATAGGAGTGCACGCGCATCATTTGCATTCCGAGGATCAACCCGAGAGCGATATAGAGCAAAACGCGGATGCCTCGCGGCAGACGCTGGATGCCTAATCCGACAACGATGAACATCAGTAAATACGCGAAGGGTTTCGCCCATAGTGAACGGTAGAAAACGCCGCTCACCAAAAATTCCTGCAGGTTGACCACATAGAAAAGGCTTAAAATACCGATAGCCAAGAGCGCGTGCATCCGCCAGCGGTCATTCGTTTTTTGCGAGGTCAGCAGTCGGAAGGATTGAATGGCCGCGCCAGTGACCACCATCGCGAACAGGAAATCCGCCCGGCTTGCGGTGACATTGTGCAGAATCGTTTTTGCTAACATCGCAATGCCTGTTGCCAGCGGTGTGTGATACGGCTGGTCGTCGCCCAGATAGGGCAGGCACTGGCGAATAGCGTGAATTGGAAGTCCGCGCAAGAACCACCAATAAATAAGGAAAACGAGGGCGGGCAGAACAAGCGCGGCCCAATAAAAGATCTTCGTTTCCCGGGTAACGGGATTTTTGTAGATCCGGTCGATGCCGAACACGGCGGCTAGCAGGCAAAAAAACGTGGTCAACCCGAAATTGATCTTAACGAGGGCAAGAAGAAAGACGCATCCCAGGGCAAAGTACAGAAAAGAAATTTTTTGACGCTCCAGATAGCGCAGGATGAAACAGGCGACGGCCAATAACAACATCGTGCCGCCGATATGGTTGTAGGTGATGGAAAATTCCGGGAAAAAGACAAGCAGCCATGTCGCGCCGATAAAGCTAAGTCCGCAGGGGACCGTTGCCGTGACGAGCGCGCCGTACATCAGCAGGGCGCTCAAAAGAGCCAACAACGCTTTTGCCGTCAACAGCGCCGGGACGTGGATACCCAAGAATTTAAAGAAAAAGGCGTAGTAGTAAGGCATCAGCGGGCCGTAGACCCACCAGTAATCCCGATAGGGGACGCGGCCTTCTAAAGCGACGCGGGCGGCGTAGAGGTCGCGGCCGTGGTCGCCGGTCGCCATGACCGATTGATAATCCAGAAAGGGGTAAAGAATAAAGATCCCGGCAAAAAGGGTGAGAAAAAAGAATATTTTGTTTTTCGTTTCAGGCGTCATGATGAGTATTAAAAATATAATAATGGGATTTTGGGTGAAGTCCTATTGTTTTTTCATCTCTTTTGGCGCTTCGAGGGGGTAATCCAGCGTGCTTCACAAACTGGAGATTGTTTGATAAGATTAGTCTCGTTTAGGGATTACGGTAACGATGCCCGTATCGTCTAACGTCAAAGGGTAACGGTTTTTGCCGATTGACGTAACCGTAATACGAAACGGGCTTCGTTGCCTTTACCGGTACCGAATTATTAAAGGGGAATAATGGCTTTCAGTCACCTTCCCTTAAACTCGTATAAATAGAAAAGTGACTGAAAGTCCCTGCCAGTGGGCAGGGACAACAAAAATGGGAGAATCAATGGCATCAATCGAAGATTTTCGCAAAATTGAACTGGTGGTCGCGCAGATCAAGGAAGTCAAGGAACATCCTAACGCCGACCGGCTTTATGTGATTAAAGTCGACACGGGCAAAGAGGAACGCCAGGTCGTTGCCGGTATTCGTTCGTCTTACACCAAGGAAGCGTTGGTGGGAAGGCGCGTTGTTTTGGTCAATAACCTGGACCCGGCCACCATCCGCGGCGAAGAGTCCCGCGGGATGATCCTGGCGGCTTCGGATGAGGGCGGAATATCGGTTTTGTCGCCGGACCGTGAGGTGGCGTTGGGAAGTGTGGTTAAATGAGGTTTACCTCTAATCCTTATTAATGGGAGAAAAACTCATTTAATCCTGAGCTGTGGCGAGGGATCAAGTAAGAGGTGAGAAGTAAGAAGTAAGGAGAAAATGCGTGTTATTCTCAGACTTTCCTCAATTAGTTCCCCCCAAAATTTGTCTCTCCTGCCAGGGATGCTGCCGTTACAAGGAAGCGGAAAGTGTCTGGCGTCCGAAGGTGGCGCCCGCCGGAGGCGAGGCTCGCCCATTGGGGCGGACCGAGGAGCTCGAGGACAATGAACACAAAAAAGACCTCACTTGGGCCCTGGGTCAGGACGGTTACCTCAAAACCGTTCCTCTGTCGGGGACTCCCTTCGGTCGTAAAGAGCAGGGACAGAATCGCTGCGCCTTTCTGAATTTGGAGACCAACAAATGCGGTGTTTATTCCGGCCGGCCTTTCGAATGCCGGCTGTACCCGTTTTTATTGACTCGTTCTAAAGAAAACGGCCGCGTTACGGTGAGCGTCCATTTGAGCTGTCTGTACGTCCAGCAATCGCGGTATTCCGCCGAGTTTGAAAAGCACGTGGACGTTTTAAAGGCGTATCTTTCCGGCGAGGAGCGCGCGCGCTTCCTTCAAAATAATCCCGCCCTTGTCGGCGATTACGGCGAATATCGCGACGAGATCGAAGAGCTTTTTACGCTGGAGCCGGCATGACCACGGCGCTCCTGGAGAGAAAAGAATTGATCCAGCAATATTTGCGCGAAGCGCCGGGGCTGTTGTCGAGCTTCTCTTTCATTAATATCTTCACCTGGCAGGAGTTCTTCCGGTTCGAACTCGAAGTAATCGACGGGAATCTGTGCGTCTTCGCGCGCCACGACGCGGGCGTGTTTCTTTATTTGCCGCCGTTGGGCAAGAATGTTTCCGTCAAAACAATTCAAACTTGCTTTGAACGAATGGACAAGGCCAACCGTAACAAAGGGGTCAGTCGTATTGAAAACGTCCACGCGCACCAGCTGCCGCTTTTTCCGGCCGAAGAATTTTGCCATTACAACAAGGGCTACGAATACTGCTATTACCGCAAGGACCTCGCCACGCTGACGGGAAATCCCTACAAATCCAAACGCTCCTCGTACAATCACTTTGTCAAGAATTATACCTTTCAATATCTGCCCTACGATGATTCGATGCTCGCAGAGTGTGCCGCGCTTTACCAGGATTGGGCACAAAGCCGCCGGCCGGTGTACGCCCACAACGTGGTCTCCCTGCAGATGCTCGAGGAAAACGCCGGCGTGCACCAGCTCGCGCTGCGCCATTACCGGGATCTGGGCTTGACCGGGCGGGTGGTGACCGTCGAGGGCAAGATCAAGGCCTACACCTTTGGCTACCCATTGAATACGGAAACCTTCTGCGTCCTTTTTGAGATCGCTGATTTGTCCTGCAGCGGCCTGGGGGTTTTTATTTTCCGGGAATTCTGCCGCGACGCCGCGCTCGCGCCTCGCAAATTTATTAACGTCATGGATGATTTTGAATTGGAGAATATTCATCGGACCAAAATGTCGTTTCAGCCGGTGGCGTTGCTGCCGTCCTACGTAATTACTCGCAAAGGGAAATAATGTCGGTTCTGCTCACCAAAACTTACGATTTTGCCGTTGACGCGCTGGAATTGTGCGCGCGGTTTCGACAAGAGCCGTATTTGTTTTGTTTGGACAGCTCTCGTTTCGATCAGGGGCAGGGAAGGTATTCGTTTGTCGGCTTTGATCCTTTTGAAGTATTTAAGGCCAGCGGCAAAAATACTTTGAGTTTACTGAAGAAGCGCTACGCGCGATATTCTGAAGCCAGCCAGCAGACGTTGACTCCTTTTGCCGGCGGCATCGTCGGATATTTAGGGTACGATTACGGGTTGTACCAGGGAAAGATCCCTGCTCGCGCCAAAGACGATCTGAACTTGCCCGACGCGGTGTGGGGATTTTACGATCGCGTCTTGACCATTGATCATCTGCACAAGAAACTTTACGTGACCTCCAACGGACTACCGGAGAAAAATAAAGCGCTGCGGGAAAAGCGCGCGGCCGCGCGTTTGGAAGATATCGAGCGCGCCCTTGCCCGGCCATTCAAAAGGGGGACACAATACTTAATTCCCGATGAATTAAGTATTGTGTCCCCCTTTAAGAGCCCGGGCGATCTCGCGTCGAATTTTACGAAAGACGAATACCTCGCCACCATTCGAAAAGTTTTGGATCACATCGCGGCCGGGGACATTTACCAATTGAACCTCTCGCAAAGATTCACCTGCGACACGGCCGGGGAGAACGCGGACCCGCTGGAGATCTGCCGCGTCTTGCGCCAGTTGTCACCCGTGTCCTTCGGCGGTTATTTTGACGCGGGCGCGCTGAAGCTCATCAGCAATTCGCCGGAGATGTTCTTGCGTTTGCGTGACGGCAAAGTCCAGACCCGGCCGATGAAAGGCACGCGGCCGCGCGGCCGGGAGCTTTCCGAAGACCGGCGCCTGCGCAGCGAGATCGAGCAAAGCGCCAAAGACAAGGCCGAGCTTTTGATGATCACGGACCTGGAGCGCAATGACCTCGGCAAGGTGTGCGATTACGGATCGGTGCGCGTTAAAGAGATGCGCGCGATCGAAGAATACAAATACGTTTTTCAGGCGACCTCGTCCGTGGAAGGCATGTTGCGCCACGACAAAGATTGTTTTGACTTAATCGAGGCGTGTTTTCCCGGCGGCTCCATTACCGGCTGTCCGAAGATCCGCGCGATGGAAATTATCGAAGAGCTGGAACCCACCCACCGCGGGCCCTACACCGGCTCAATGGGCTACATTGATTTCGCGGGAAATATGGACCTCAACATTTTGATCCGGACACTGCTCCATTGCGGTGAAA
The DNA here is from genome assembly GCA_001805565.1 of Omnitrophica WOR_2 bacterium RIFCSPHIGHO2_01_FULL_52_10. Lineage (GTDB taxonomy): Bacteria > Omnitrophota > Gorgyraeia > Zapsychrales > Zapsychraceae > UBA10015. The sequence goes on along the minus strand of MHGM01000004.1, from coordinate 4,525 downwards.
AGATCCATTTTCAGGTTGGCGGCGGCATTGTGGCCGATTCAACGCCCGAGGGCGAGTATGAGGAGACGCTCGTCAAGGCCAGGGCTCTGCGAATGTGCCTGGAGAAACAAAGGAGTTATGCACAAACCAATCATTTGGCTCGACGGTAAATGGGTGGCAGCGAAACCTTCGCTGTTGGAATCGCTCACCCCCGGCGTTTTTAAGGCCAAGGGTGTTTTTGAGACGATGCGCGTGCGAAAGGGTAAGATCGATCTGCTCGAAGTTCATTTACAGCGAATGTCGCGCGGTTTGAAAGTTTTGAATCTCACCCGGCCGGTGTCGTATCCAACGATCCGTGCGAATATCCGGCAATTGTTGAGGGTCAATCTTTCCACTGATGCCCGCGTGCGGGTCATGCTGTGGCAAAAGGCGGGGCGTGTGCACTGCGCGATTCTTTGCGAGCCGCTCCAACCGCCCACCGCCCGGCAATACAAAGAAGGATTCAAAGCGATCCTGGCCAACGGCCACCGTCGGCAAACGCCGGTCCCCATCAAATCGCTCGATTACGCGATTTTTCGCGAACGTCTGCGGCAGGCGCGCGCGGCCGGATTTGACGAAGCGCTTCTGGTCAATCGCAAAAATGAGCTGGTCGAAGGCAGCCGCACCAATATTTTTCTGGTCAAAGATAATTGTCTTTTCACCCCGCCGGTAACAAGCGGCTGTCTGCCCGGGGTGACGCGGCAAATGGTCTTGGAGCGCGCGCGCCGGCTAAAGTTGCGCTGCGCGGCCAAAACGCTTAGCGCGCGGGATATTTTTGAGGCGGACGAAGCCTTCCTCACCAACGCGCTCATCGGAATCATGCCTTTGACCCGCCTTGGTTCAAAACCGATCGGTACCGGCGAACCTGGCCCGGTCACCAAACAATTACACAGGCAACTAATTAGGTGCCGACGGAATTCAACCGGCGCCGGTTGAATTGGACTGGGCCCTGACATGAAGATCTCCAGACACCCACCGTAACCCGAATTATATGCGCATGAAATTGTTACTTGTGGTGTTTTTGGCGGCGGCGGTCAGCGCCAGTGCCGCGGCGGATCCCGCGGGCAAGGGAGCAACGGAGCTTATCGCGAAGGCCCAAAGGGTCAATCCGGAAGAATATCAGGATTTTATCGCCAAGGGCGGAAAGGTCGTCGAGACCTTTGACGGCCGGAGTTTTTACCTCTTTCTTTCCCCGCAGGAAAATGCTCCGGTCGTGGTTTCTCTTCACGGCCGCGCGGGCTGGGCCTTTAAGGATTACGCGGCCTGGTCCCTGGAACTTTCCCGCAAAGGCTTTGGCCTGTTGGCCGTGCAATGGTGGTTCGGCCTGGGTGATGAGGCGAAAGACTATTATTCGCCGCAGGAATTATACGCCGTGATCGAAAATGCCTTGCGTAAAGAAGGGCTGACACAGAGAAAACTTTTGTTTCATGGTTTCAGCCGCGGCGCCGCCAATATTTATGGTGTCGTGGCCCTGGACCGGTATACGCGAAACAATTTTTTCCCTTTGATCATTGCCAATGCCGGCGGCGCTTCCCGGGATTTTCTCGTCAACCGCGCCATTGACCGTGAACAATTCGGCCATAGACCGTTCACCGGGACCCACTGGATATTATTTTGCGGCGGAAAAGACCCGAACCCCGACCGGGACGGATGCGAAGGCATGGCCAGGGCCAAAGAATGGATCGAGGCCAATGGCGGGATCGTCGAGCTTTTTATCCAGGACTTGACCACAGGTCACGGCGGATTTCACAAGAACCCGGCCAATGTTACGAAAGCTTTAAAATTTTTTGAACAATTTAACCGCGAATATTGATGGGCGATACTGAAGAAGTTTTCCGTCCTTACTGCGGCCAGGCAATTGAGGTTGTCATCGACGCTTCCGCCGGGTCGCAGGAATATGTTGAGGACTGCGAGATTTGTTGCCGGCCGATCGTTTTTACGGTGCGCAAGGACAGACTCGGAGAGTTTTCGGTGAATGTACGTCAAGAGAACGAGTAGAGAGGTTATAGCTGACAGGTGATAGGTGTTAGTTGTTCGCTGAAAAGCATTTGACAGTTTAAGTTCGTTCGGTTATCTTTGAGGCAATTCCCCTACGGCAGTTCTGGTTTCAACCGCCGCTCGGTTCTCCCTTTATCAACACGCTATTTACCCGCTATTTATATATTGATTACTTTGTTATACAATGTTATACTTAGGGTGTAGTGAAAGCGTTAACCTTAACGAAAGGAGCGATGAATGAATATATTAAAGGCATTCCGCCTGGATGAATCCTTGGTGGAAAAATTGACCAAGCTGGCGAAAGGGACGCATCGCGCCGAGAAATTCTATGTCGAAGAAGCGCTGCGACATTATTTTACGGAGTACGAAGATGCCCAGATTGCCAAAGACCGGTTCAATGATCCTAAAAGTAAAGTTCTTTCGAGCCAGGAAATGAGGAAGCGTTTAGGTGCATAAGGTCGTTTATTTAGACAGCGTGGAAAAAGACCTGGGAAAGGTCGCCCGGCCAACGTGCAAACGGATCCTTGATAAGATCGAAAAATATCTCGCCAAAGACCCCAAAGGTTTAGGCAAAGCTTTGGGGGGTGAATTCCAGGGATTATGGCGTTACCGGATCGGAGATTTTCGGGTCATTTATAAGATAGCCGAAAAAGAAATCCTTATTATCATCGCGCGCATTGGTCACAGAAAGAATATATACAATTGAGTAATCCCGCCATTAAGCCGTACAAATTGATCCGGTCAAAACGCAGGACGATCGCCCTGATGATCGGCTCCGATGCCACGTTGGTTGTCCGCGCTCCGGCGCATACCCCGCTCGATACTATTGAACAGTTTGTCGGCAAGAATACCGGCTGGATCAAGCGCACCCTTGCCCGATTGCGCAAAAGGCCGCAAGCAAAGCAAAAGGAATTCGTCAGCGGTGAGGAGTTCCTTTTTCTGGGGAAATCCTACCCGCTGGAAGTCCAAAATGACACCCAGGAGCCGCTTGATTTGCGGGATGGTTTTATCTTGAATGAGAAACAGCGAAGCCGCGGCCGCGCGTTTTTTATCGAATGGTACAAAAAGGAGGCGAAGAAGATCATCGCCGCGCGCGTCGAATGGTGGGCGCAACGCTTTGGCCTTGCGTATAACTCGGTCAACATTACCTGCGCCAACAGGCGCTGGGGCTCCTGCGCGCCCAATGACCGTTTAAATTTCAGCTGGCGGCTGGTCATGGCGCCGATGCGGGTGATCGATTACGTGGTTGTCCACGAATTGGCCCATCTTCCCCACAAGAACCACTCCCGGCGTTTCTGGAACAAGGTGAAAACGATGTATCCGGATTACAAAAATGCCCAAACCTGGCTTCGCGAGAATGAAGGAATGTTAAATTTGTAGAAGTGACCGCCGCCATCGGTAACGGTGCCGCCGTTAGCGGCCTTGAGCCGGACAATAACACGACCGAATACGGATTTAAATTCGGCCTGCAGCATTAGGACTTCCCCAATTAATGTACCCCGTCTCGCCCTTAGAAATCTGCCGCTTTTCATCTTGCCGCAGTTAAGAGGAGTCTGTATAATAAACAACAACCATGCCTAAGAAAATAATCATAATCTTTATATTAGGGGCGGCGATATCGCTGGTGTCCCTTGACGTTCACGCCCAGACCGACGCGCCGGCCGAGGAACTGGTGGAACCGGGATCGTTGCTTGATCCCAATGAAGGTTCCGGCGAGCTGCGCGTGGTCAAAGAGCAAATCCAGTCCCAGTTGCGGCAGAACGAAGAACTTGTCCCGCAGGCAGAGTCATTGAGGCGCGAATTTCTGGACCTTCAGGAAAAAGTCAGGCAAGCCCGTGCCGCGGCGGGGGCAGTGGAGAAAAAACAGGCCCGTGGCCAGGAAGGGCTGGAACAAAGGATAAAGAAGGCGACGCAACCCGGCCAGCCGCAAAGCCTGCGGCTGTTACAATCTTATGACATGCAATATCAGAAAAAACAACTTGAGATCGAGCTAAGGCTCCAGGAGCTGGCCCGGCCGGGAAAGCAGCAGGCGCGGGATCTTCAGCTTGCGGAAATACAGAAAGAACTTGAACAGAATACCATTGAAGAAAAACAGCTGGCCGGCGAAGCGGAAGAATTAAAGAAGCAACCCGGCGGGACCGGCTATGAACTGGAATGCTTGAAGCAGGAGAATATTTTGCTGGAAAACCGGTTAAAGCTTCTTAAAGCGTCGCCGGAGTTTGCCATGATGGGACAAGGCCTGGGGGATCTGCCGGGGCCGGTCTGGCAGAACATCCGTCAGAAGGAAGCGCGCAGGGAACAGCTTCAGCAAAGAATAGCGCAGCTGGAGATGGAACTAAGCTCTTCTCCCGCGGACGCCAATGTTCCTCTTTTTGAGGCGCAATTTCGCGGATCCGTAGAGCGGCTGGAGAAAGAAAACAAGGATCTAAAAGGCCGGATATTTTCGTTGCAAGAAAAAATTCAAAAAAGGAGTCATTGATGGACGAAATATTGGAGATATTGTCCGAGG
>MHGM01000003.1:2058-4998 GCA_001805565.1 Omnitrophica WOR_2 bacterium RIFCSPHIGHO2_01_FULL_52_10 | reverse complement strand
TGACTTGGCGTCATGGTGACTTTAAATTAAATGTTCCCCTCCATCCACGTAAATTACTTGTCCCGTCACATAATCACTTTCCAGTAAGAATAATACAGCGTAAGAGATGTTTTCGACCTTGCCCTTGCGTTGCAAGGGGATTTGTTTGGCCAGGCGATCCAGATATCCGTTTTTTTGCGAAACCGGCGGCAAGATAAGTCCCGGCGCGACCGCGTTGACGCGGACGCGTGGCGCAAATTCGACCGCCGCCATTTTTGTCAACCCCGCCAGCGTCTTCTTCGATAGTAAATATGCCGCGTATAACGTTTTATTCCGGACAACATGCGTGTCCAGAATGTTAATAATACTTCCAGTTTTTGCGTAACGCGCGAAGGCACGCATCAAAATGTACGGGGCTTTGAGATTGACGGCAAAATGCCGGTCCCAGAGCTCCACACTGCCTGCCTCCAGGGAAGATTTCTCAAAGATTGAAGCATTGTTGACAAGGACATCCAGGCGGCCGAATTCTTCGAGTACCGATGGTACGAGATTTTCCGTGGCCTGTCCATCGGCAAGATCACATACAAACGTCGCACAAACACCGCCGTCTTTATAAATACGCTTCGCCGTTTGTTCGGCTTCGGTGCCCGAGGTGCTGTACTGTAAGGCAATGGAATAACCAGAGCGCGCCAGCGCGCGGCAGAGCGCCTCGCCGATACGCTTGGCACCGCCGGTCACAAGAGCTACTTTTCGTGGTGTGGTTTTCTTTGCCATGAGGGAGGATTCAGGCTAGCGGATCAGGCTAAGAAACTCGGCCCTTGTAGAACTCTCTTTGCGAAACAACCCCAGCATGCATGAGGTCTTCATGATGGAATTCTGCTTTTCCACCCCGCGCATCATCATGCACAAATGCCGCGCCTCGATGACGACCCCGATACCTTTGGCGCCGATCTGTTCCATCAACGTTTCGGCGATTTGCCGGGTCAGATTTTCCTGCACCTGCAGGCGGCGGGAGAAAATATCCACCACCCGCGCGACCTTGGAAAGGCCGATAATCTTGCCATCAGGCAGATACCCAACGTGGCACTTGCCGAAAAACGGCAGCAAATGGTGCTCGCACAGGGAATACATTTCGATGTCCTTGACGATGATCATCTCATCGTTGTCGGACGGGAAAATGGCGTTGTTGATGACCTTACGGACGTCCTGGTTGTAGCCGCCGGTCAAATATTCAAAAGCAAGGGCGGCGCGGCGCGGCGTCTCTTTTAATCCGGGACGATTAACGTTTTCGCCGATGGATTTGATCAATTTCTTGTAATAGGCTTCCATGATTAGCGGCATGATATCATAGTGGCTTACGTGTGTCAAACAGTCTCGCCCCTGCAGCTTTGTCCGAAAGCATTGATGCTCGGGACAAAACAAAGCACCGGGGCTGCTCCGGCCAGTGGGCAGGAGCAGAAACCACTTTGCCAAACGCACAAACATGATATAATCGAAACCATGATTCGCGGCCTAAGACTCAACCGTCGTAAACCTATTTCCGATTATCACATGCATACTCCGCTCTGCGGCCACGCGTCGGGTCAACCCGAAGAATACGCCAACCACGCGCTTAAAATAGGCCTTAAAGAAATTGGATTTTCCGACCATGCCCCCTTTGTCGTCAAACCCTTACCCGGCATCACGATGAGGATGAATGAATTACCCCTTTATCACAAAATGATCGAAGACGTCCGCACGCGCTTCAAAGGCCGGCTCGAGATCCGTACCGGCATCGAAGCTGATTTCATCCCCGGCTACGAAAAACAAACAAAGGCGATCCTGGACGCTTACCCATATGATTACGTCATCGGCTCCGTGCACTTTATCAAAGACTGGGGCTTTGACAATCCCGAAGAACGGGAAAAGTGGAGCGAACACGACGTCAACACGGTGTACCGGGATTATTTCGAACTGCTGCGTGCCTCAGCCCGCACGGATTTTTTTAATATCATCGCCCACCCAGATCTCGTCAAAAAATTCGGCCACCGGCCGGCCCAGGATATAACCAAAGACATCGAACAAACCGCCAAAGTGTTCAAGGAAACCGGGGTCGCCATTGAGATCAATACCTCGGGCCGGCGTAAAACGGTCGGCGAAATGTATCCGGTGCTTAAAGACCTTACGATTTACTGCGGGGCGGGCGTGCCCTTGACCTTCGGCTCCGACGCGCACAAACCCGAAGAAGTCGGCTGCGATTTCGACAAGGCCGTTGACCTCGCGAAAAAAGCGGGGTATAAAGAGTATGTGATGTTCAAGGAGCGAAAAATTTACCGTCGGGTTTCATTATGATTCGGTCCTGGATTCTGGATGCTCGATGATAGATCAATTTATCGAAAATCGAGTATCCAGAATCGATCATCTCAACAACCCCAACAAAGGAGGAACAGATGGCCACATTCTTGATGTTCGGCAAGTACAACGCGCAGTCCGTCCAAGGCATCAGCGCCCAGCGCACACAAAAAGTCAGTGAAGTCGCCAAAAAGCTTGGTGGCAAAGTCCTCGCCTCCTATGCTCTTTTAGGGTGCCACGATCTGGTCTTTATCGTGGATCTGCCCGATACGGCCAAGGCTATGAAAGCTTCCATCGAGCTGGCCAAATCGACGGGAATCGGATTCAGCACTTCGCCGGCGGTTACGGTGGAAGAGTTCGACAAACTCGTCGCCTAACTCAAAGTTACAGCGCCTTTAACTATTCTGGAAAGTTGTTTGTAATGCGCGCCTTGCCAGTAAATTTTGTCGCAGCGCGAACAATGGTAAAACCGGGTGTAGTGCTCCTTGGTCAACGGCGGCAGGCGATGGACGATCTTTGATTTGGCAATCCTGCGGATCCTTCCGTTGCAGACCAGGCAAAGCCGGAACGGACGCATCTTTCCGGCAAGATCAAAACGGCGCACAATTTCCCTGATCTGTTTTTTAGGGT
>MHGM01000003.1:0-2023 GCA_001805565.1 Omnitrophica WOR_2 bacterium RIFCSPHIGHO2_01_FULL_52_10 | reverse complement strand
TCGCCGTATCCTCCATTGTCTTTTCATAAAACGTATCAAATCCCAGAAGCCGCAAATGCCGAGCCAGCTTTCCCAAATGGACGTCGAGGACGAACTTCGGGTTTGCCGGCGGTTTTGGTTTCAGGCTCCTTCGGATGATCTTCTTGAGCCTGGCCGCGCCGGCGTCAGGGTAAACCAGAACACGCTCACCGCCACGGATCTGATACGAAAATGTCACCGGCCGGCTGTTGACGACGATACAATCGATTTCCGTGTGAGGAACTCCGAGAGCTTCAAGGGTGTCTTTAATCGCGGGAATGCCTTTGAGCGCGTAAGAAAACGCGCGGTAGCGATGTGCGAGGGCCAAAAAACGGTTTAATGCTCCGTAAAACCGGCAGCGGATTATGCGCGTGAGGCTCATGGAAGCTGGCGAATGTCGCTACCCGAAAGCAATTCCCGCACGCCGTTTCTATCCTGGATGTAAACCTCCGGCGGAAATTCCATCGAATAAGGGATTTGGTCGGCAACGGTCTTGGCCAGCCGTTGCTGCTGCATGGCGTCCTGCGCGTCAAAAAGCGGGGTCTGGCTAAGGTCGTTTAAAAGGAGGATCCCCGGCTCGCGGGAGTATTCGAAATTCTTGATCAACTGTTTGACCAGAAGGTCCAAATAGCTCGGTTTGTCCTTAAAAACTTCGACCGAGGTCTTAAACGTCATTTTGCCCCAGTCCTGGTGTGACAATTTTTGCAATAATCCGTAAACGGAAGAATATTTGACCAACTGCGTCGCGCCCGGGGCCAGCGCTTGCGCATGCTTGAGAATCGTTTGGGATAATTCCGCAAGACTGAAGGTCTTGACCTCTCTGTGAATATCGACAGTCAGCAGATCAAAGTTGTAGACTCCGCGCACGCGACTGGCGGCATCAATGACACAACGCTTGAGCAAGTCGTCCAAGGCGTCCCAGATGATGTCTTCGTCTTTGCGGATGACGTTCAAAACCAGGATCCGGCAGGGCTGATCTTCCCTGACGGCTTTGTATTTTCTGACCTTCTCTTCGAGGTAGCCTTCATAAAAAATTTCATCAAAAAGAGGCAGATGCACAAATAAATTCGAATGCTGGATGCCGCCGTCAATAAGGTTGGTCATCGTCGCTCCCCATGGATCCAGAGAAAACCAAGGGGCAATCTAAAAGATTGCCCCCTGGTAATTTCTTCACATTAACTTCAATTGGCAGGAACCACCGCCGCGCCGGGTCTCCCTTTAAAAAACAACTGATCATTTCTTACAGTAAGGACAAACCACGAAGTAGCTGGCCAAAAGGGCGAAACCGGATAATCCAACCAAGGCGTAGATAATACGCGTAAGTGCTGTGCCCGCGCCAAAAATCTGCTCCACTAGATTAACCTGGAGGACTCCGATCAAACCCCAGTTCAGGGCCCCAATAATTGCGATAGCCCCCACAATCTTGCAAAGAACACAGGCCTGTTTAAGCATGTGGACCTCCTTGTGATTAATACGGCCTAGGACAACATATTCCTCTTTTGCCACTCTTGAAAATGGAATCCCACGGTTATAGCCCGTTAGACTCCATGCTAAGAAAGAGAAGCGGTAGCAAAAATCGCTACCGCTTCTTTAAAAATCATTACCGGCCTGGGCCACCACCCCCGCGGGGTCCACCACCGCCACCTCCACCTCGCGGACCACCACCCCCGCCACGAGGACCACCTCCACCTTGTCCCCCAGCACCGGGGCCGCCACCTGCTCCACCTCTTGGCCCCGGAGGATTACCGCCTCCTTGTCTCATTCCAGGTCCACCGCCTGGGCCACCACCTTGCTTCATACCAGGACCACCACCAGCGCCACCTCGTGGACCTGGTGGGTTACCGCCGCCTATACCGGGACCTTGTCCTTGACCACCGCCGGATCCACCTTGAAATGCTGGTCCAGCCCCAGCACCGCCTGCCGGTCCCGGAGGATTCATTCCACCACCACCCCCTGGGCCGCCCATGGGTCCAGGAGGATTATTATCCCGACGCATCATCCCTTG
>MHGM01000002.1:5079-5221 GCA_001805565.1 Omnitrophica WOR_2 bacterium RIFCSPHIGHO2_01_FULL_52_10 | reverse complement strand
GGCCTGGCCCATTTGACCTGCATTTTGCATACCAAAGAAGAGATCAGGAATATTTTACAGGATATCCGCTCCCGCGGGATCGCGAACGTGCTGGCGCTGCGCGGCGACCCGCCGAGGGAAAACCCGGGCTGGGAACCGGGGA
>MHGM01000002.1:4937-5017 GCA_001805565.1 Omnitrophica WOR_2 bacterium RIFCSPHIGHO2_01_FULL_52_10 | reverse complement strand
TTCACGATCGGCGTGGCCGGTTTTCCGGAAGGACACGTTCTATGTCCCGACCGTGACCAGGACGCGCGATACTTGAAGGA
>MHGM01000002.1:4659-4853 GCA_001805565.1 Omnitrophica WOR_2 bacterium RIFCSPHIGHO2_01_FULL_52_10 | reverse complement strand
AAAACTAGGCGTGACGAACCGCGTCATTCCGGGGATCTTGCCGATCACCAACTACCCGAGCCTCGTCAAATTCTGCGCGTTATGCGGAGCCACGGTGACCGAAGAGATACACAAGATCTTCAACCCGATCCAGAACGACCACGAGAAAACACTAAAAGCGGGGATCGATTTTGCCGTCCGTCAATGCCGGCAAC
>MHGM01000002.1:3550-4556 GCA_001805565.1 Omnitrophica WOR_2 bacterium RIFCSPHIGHO2_01_FULL_52_10 | reverse complement strand
GCAGGTGCCGACAGAATCTCGTCATAATCAGGCGGCAGGCTGTACTGGACATCACGGACGATCCCCTCTTTGTCGACCAGCCAAAACATCGGGACACCAACGACATTATAGGATTCGGCGACCGCGGTCTCCTGGTCGAGAAAAATCGTAAAATCCACCTTGTTTTTCTGAAGATATCCCTTGACCGCCGCCGCATCTTCTCCAACGTCCACCAGCGCGATCTTGACCCCCTTCCTGGCAAACTCCTCTTTCTTTTGAACCAGGTTCCCCAATTCTCTGCGGCAATGCGGGCACCACGTGGCCCAGAAAAAGATGATGGCCTTGTCCTGTTTCCGGAAATCCGCCAAGCTCGTCTGCGCACCACCAACGGTCGGCAAAGTAAAATCCGGCGCGGGTTTACCAATGCTCTCATTTTCCATAAAGAAAAACTGTCCCATCGCTTGAGACGGACGAAAGGCCGCGAACAACAAACCAGAGATCAACAGAGCACGCAGTATATTTTTCAACAGTGACCTCCCTTACGGCCGCGACAAAACAACGGGCTGTTTGTTTTCATAGATAAAACGCGATGTTGCCTCATCAAAATATTCGATCTTGGGTAGAACCGGCTGGCGCGTCAACGGACACCTTTGACCTTGCGCGTGGCGTTTAAAATCTTCCGGGAAGGCCTGGATAATACTGGTCGTGACTTTCGCTTCCTGTTGAGGCAAAAAGCAGCGCGTCTGATCGGTGCAATGACCGCTTTCATAAAAAATATTATCAAGATCCTCCCGGGATCCGCGGTTGTTTTCAAAATTATCCAGATGTCCCGTAATGACCCGGCAGCCGCGTTTGCAGGGAACGCATTGTCCGCAGGAAGATTCCGCCAGAAACGATGAGAACATCAAAGCCACTTTGACCATGCAGTTACTCGCGTCATAGACCATAAAGCCGCCCGAACCCAACCCCGCGCCGGCGGCGCGCAGCGAACCGAAATCCATGACCGTGTCGAACGCTTTAGGCAGAA
>MHGM01000002.1:3185-3529 GCA_001805565.1 Omnitrophica WOR_2 bacterium RIFCSPHIGHO2_01_FULL_52_10 | reverse complement strand
CCGCCGCCGATGTCGTTCAATAACTGCCGCAGCGTCAATCCCGTCGGCAATTCATAAATGCCGGGGCGTTTCACGTCGCCGCTTAAGGTGATCATCATCGTGCCCGGCGTGTCTTTGGTGCCGATGGAACGAAACCATTCCGGCCCTTTGGCAAAAATATTAGGCAGATGGCTCATGCTCTCGACGTTATTGACAAGGGTGGGATTACGTTCTGTGGGGGTGGCGCGGATGCCGACGTAAAATGGCGGGAAATTCCGCGGCATGGCGTCGTAGCCGTCGATGACCTCCAGCAGGGCCTTCTCTTCGCCGAACAGGTAATCGTCGGGGCCCAGGACAATTTCCAG
>MHGM01000002.1:0-3078 GCA_001805565.1 Omnitrophica WOR_2 bacterium RIFCSPHIGHO2_01_FULL_52_10 | reverse complement strand
CTCATGGCGTGGGAAGCGATGAGCATCCCCTCGAGAACCCAATAAGGATTTTTCCCCAGAAGATATCTGTCCTTGTAAGTGCCCGGCTCGCCTTCGGCGGCGTTACACACAACGTATTTGGTGGAGCTGGGGTCGTCAAAGACGGTCTGCCATTTGACGCCCGTTGGGAAACCCGCCCCGCCGCGCCCGCGCAGACCGCTTTGTTTGACAAGGTCAATCGTTTGTTGGGGCGTAAGACGGCGGGCCTTCTGCAAACCGGCTAAACCACCGATCGCCTTATATTCTTCCAAGGCTTTGATCGGCTTTAGATCCTGCGGCAATAAAATTCTTTTCTCTTGCGGCAACATATTCCAACTTCTTCTAACGTCTTGCAACCTTTTTCAAGAATACGGTGTCCCCGGAACTCCCGCGGAACTCCCCCATCCTCCTATTTCCCCAACGGCTTAGCTAAAATGTCTGCCATCTCCCCTAAACAGCTAACTCTTCTTTAACTTTCTCGGCCAGGAATACTTTCATTAAAGATTGATAGGGCACGTCTTTTTTATTAGCCAGAAGCTTGATTTCATCCAGCATATACGCAGGTAAGCGCAAAGAAATACTCTTATACGTCGGCTTAAGATTGGGAAACACGGCCCTTTTTGCTCTTGACCAATCCACATACTCCGTGGAATCGTGAGTCATCCAGAAATTTGCCCACGCTTTCTCACTCTTAAACTTCGGTATCGGCTTAAGCTTTTTCATAAGCACCTCTTTCTTTTCTATCCATATGTCTTGCTGAAATAATACGTATTAAATTTTGCCGAATTGTAAATGCAACCACCAAAAATTTCTCTTCATTGGTTCGCCCGAATGCCAAAACTCTATCTTCCTGCTCAGAATGTTTCTCATCTTCAAAAAATAACAATGGCTCATTAAAAAAAACTTCTTCGGCCTCCCTTTGGGCAATGCCGTGTTTGAGCCAATTCTTTAGACTGTTTCCTTTATCCCACTGGAACCCTTGACAATTTTCCAATATTGAGCGGACGTCCATACACTAAATGTATATCATAGGAATATACATATTACAAGATAAAAAACACCGTTTTAAAGGAAACAGCCGCCGGACACTCCGGGAGTGGCCGGGCTCAGGCCATGATTTGCAAGGGGCTGTGTTTTGCAAGAAGAGTGAAATGTTTGTCTAAATGCATCATCTCGCAGCCGGCAGTGATCGCGACTGAAGCGATGAGAAGATCCGTGGCGGGGATACTTAATCCCTGCTTTTTTATATCACGAGACAGCCGATAGGAACAACGCCATACCTCTTCCTCCGTGGGGATATAATGCAGACTCTCCAGGTCTTCCGACAATTCGTGATATTCCTTCTCGGTACGCGTTCCACTTAGCAATTCGAGCTTGATGATTCCGGAAATGGCAACGCAATCTTCTCCGAGCAAAATCTCTATTTTCTCTTTAACTCCTTTTGAGCCGGACGGCCGCAAGGCCGCGATCCATGCCGAAGTATCGATCAACACGCGTTTCCTATTCATGGCTTCTCATCTTTTGCAGTTGGGATGCCGAAATGTCCAGGGGGAATTTCCCAAACTTTGCCAGCAGTCTCTCCCGGCGTTTTTTGCGTACAAGTTCTTTCAGGGACAAATCGATCAATTCTTTCTTCGTGCGGACATTGGCGACCTTCATCGCCTCCGCCAGCACCCGCTCATCAATATCAATGGTCGATCTCACGGCGATCACCTCCATACATAAATATACCACATTTCTTATGCCTGTCAATAGCACAAAATTAAATCTAATTTTGTGCTGACCAGAAGCCCCCGTCAACCCCTTCTAACGTCTTGTAACCTCTTCCCCAAGAATTCGGTATCCCCGGAACTCCCTCCCCGGAATTCCCAGGGCGAGTGGCGAGCAAAGTCGAACCACGAGCGAATCCCCGCGGTACAGCTGGAATTAAGTATTGTCCGCCAAATGATCAAATCATTTGGCGAGACCTCGCCAAATTGTCAGAGACAATTTGGCGGGTGTCCCTCTATCTCTCTATTTCCTATTGAACAGCCACGTACTCGGCGAAAGAATTGGATTCAGGGATGGATAATTTGTCTTCCAGTAATCCGCGCACATGCATTTCAATAGCCTCATACATGTTTCGTTCCGTTTCCTCACGGGTCGCTCCGGTTGCCACACAACCCGGCAGGTCCGGTGAATAGGCTGAATAATTGGCCCCTGCCTTCTCAATAACAACAAGAAATCGATACATGTTTACCCCACCTCCTTAATCAACGTCCCCTATTTCCTGTCCCCTGAAAAAGTGCCTGGCACCTTATTTTCTTTTTTTCTATTTTTCTTTATCTTTATTTGCTTTAATCTCGACAACAACTCCCGGTAAATCCGATCATCCCGGCGAATGCCAACTTTAATAACATAAACCAGGACCTCGTCTTTGAGTATCTTATAAACAACCCTGTAATCCCCTATGCGTAACCGCCAATAACCGCTGAATTCGCCTCGCAAAGGCTTTCCATAGGCTTCGGGGTCCGCTAAAAGTTTCTTTTGAACAGTTTTAAGGATTTGCTTCTGCTCAAAGGAAGGTATTTTCTTGAAATCCTCTTCAACGACGAGACGGTGGATTTTGATCTGCCACATCTACTTCTTCTTCACTCCTTTCAAGACTTCTTCAATACCCAGATAGTCGGAGGATTTTGATCCGGATTCCCGTTCTCTGGCCAGATATCCCAGAGCCAGGTCTTCCAGGGCTTCCAGGGTTTCCTCCATCTTGTTGTAATCTTCCATTGCCATAATCACGGCCACCGGCTTATTGCGTCGCTCAATAAGGACCTTATGTTTTTTGCTCTCCTCGAGAATCTTCTCCATATGCGTGCGCAATTCAGAAACTCCTACCAGCGTAGTATCTTCTTTCAATGTGATCATTGTATCACCCCCTTGCTGAAAATATAACATGGATCTGCTGGATTGTCAAATGGATTGACTATGAATTGACTATTCAACATATCTTTGAATGGCGCAAAATCGGATAATGTTTAGCGGTCCGAGAGCATCGACGAGATACATTTTGTCATTAAATTC
>MHGM01000001.1:12793-14389 GCA_001805565.1 Omnitrophica WOR_2 bacterium RIFCSPHIGHO2_01_FULL_52_10 | reverse complement strand
GAAACTATCACCGGGAATGACCGCCACCCTGACATCTTCAAGAATCTGCCGGGCGATCTGCTCGGAAGGCCCCAGTTTGGAGAAATCGCAAAACAGGTAAAACGCCCCTTGGGGCAAAACATAGCTGATCTGCGCAACACCCTTTAATTCGGCGGCCATTAAATCGCGACGTTTGCGGAATTCCCCGCGCATGGCGCGAATACCCTCCGCGGGTTCGCGTAGCGCCTGCACCGCCGCCGCTTGGCTTATCGACGCTGGGTTCGACGTCGCGTGATCCTGGAAATTTTTAACATACTCCATGACGTCCTCGCGTCCTGCCGCGTAACCGATACGCCAGCCCGTCATCGCATAGGCCTTCGAAACGCCGTTAACTGTGATCGTCAGATCAAAGATATCCTGGCCCAGCGCGCCGATAGAAATGTGCTCATTCGTGTCATAAATAAGTTTCTCATAGATCTCATCGCTGATGACAAAGATGTTGTTCTTGACGCAAAATTCCGCAATGGGTTCGAGTTCTTTCCGAGAATACACCATCCCTGTCGGGTTCGAAGGGGAATTAAGGATTAAAATTTTTGTCTTGTTGCCGGCGTAGCGGCGCAGATCCGCGGGTGTGATTTTAAACCCCGCCTGCGCCGTGGTAGGGATAAATCTCGGCACCGCGCCGGCGGCTTTGACCATTTCGGGATAGCTGACCCAGTAGGGCGCGGGGATGAGTACCTCTTCGCCCTCATCGGCAAGGACCTGGATAATATTGAAAATGGAATGCTTCGCACCGCAGGAAACGACGATCTGCGACGGCTTGTAATCGAGCTGATTGTCCTTTTTAAACTTCGCGGCGATCGTTTCTCTTAATTCCTGCGTGCCCGCGGTGGGAGTATACTTCGTGAGCCCTTTTTCGATGGCCGCGATGGCCGCAGCCTTGATAGATTTGGGAGTGTCGAAATCGGGTTCGCCGGCGGCGAAATTCACCACGTCGTGCCCTGTGGCCTTTAATTCATTGGCTTTGGCCGTAATGGCTAAGGTGGTCGATCCGATGATGTCTTTAATGCGGCGGTTTATGCGCAATGTCAAGGTGCCCAATCGTGCTTCTTCCCTCCGGGAACCTACCGGCTTTTAAGAAAATCAGATTGAACGTAAGCTATTTCCCTGATGAACTGGAGCCCCGGTTAAACATGTTGCGGATGCCGCCCATGAATTTGCCTCGAGGCTTGTCCTTGTCGGGCAATGGCTTTTGAGCCTGATCTTTAATCGCGTCTTTCTTCGGCTGTTCCTTGATAGTCGCCTTTGGTTTCGGTTTAGCCTCCTGCGCGTGCTCGTGATGTTCATGCCCATGGTGTTCATGGCCGTGGGGTTCATGGTCATGAACAGCCACAGACACTTTTTCTTTCTTGGCGGTCGCCGCGGATTTGGGCTTACTGACAATGATAATCTCTTTTTCCGTCAACTCAAGATACGCCAACGCAGCGTTGTCGCCACGTCGGGTCCCAAGCTTGATGATACGGGTATATCCGCCGACACGGTTCTTGAATCGCGGCGAAGTCTTGACAAACAGATCGCCGACGACCTTATGGTCGCAAAGAATGGCGAAGGCGTGAC
>MHGM01000001.1:7393-12771 GCA_001805565.1 Omnitrophica WOR_2 bacterium RIFCSPHIGHO2_01_FULL_52_10 | reverse complement strand
TTTACCCAGCGTGATCAATTTGTCAACCAATTTGCGGGCCTCTTTGGCCTTGGCCTGCGTTGTACAAATGCGCTGGCGAATAAGGGTCGCCTTGGCCAAATCCCGGACGGTCGCTTTACGTAAACTGGAATTTCGGCTCAATCTGTTTCCGGCAATACCGTGTCGCATATTACTCCTTCTTCAATTTTAATTTCTTGACGTCTACTTTCATACCCAGACTCAATCCCATGGCCTTGAGGAGATCGCTGATTTCCGACAAAGATTTTTTGCCGAAATTGCGGAAGGTCAACAATTCGGATTCCGTCTTGCGCACCAGTTCCGCTATTGTCTTGATGTTGGCGTCCTTAAGACAATTGGCGCTACGCACGGACAATTCCAGTTCCGAAATAGGCAAACGAAGCTTCTCATACATCGCCTGCTCTTCGACCGAGATCTCCTCATCCTCTTCCTCTTCTTCAGGAAGCTGTCCGTAACTGACAAATACGTCCAGATGCCGCTGGAGGATGTTCGCGCCGTAGAGCAACGCTTCTTTGGGATTGATGCTGCCGTTGGTCCATATCTCCGTGACCAGGCGGTCATAATCAGTACGCTGTCCCACACGGGTATTTTCCACCCGGAAATTGACTTTGGTAATGGGAGTAAAAATCGAATCGACGGCGATCATGTCCACGCCCTCTTTCTTGTTCTGCTCTGACGGGACATAGCCGCGGCCGCGAGAAACTTCCATCTCAACGAAGAAACGCGTATCGCGGGTCAGGGTGGCGATATGCAGATCCGGATTGAGGATCTCCATGCTCTCGTCGCAGACAATGTCAGCGGCCCTAACTTCACCTTTTTTCTCAGCCCGGATATGGATGATCTTGGGGACCTTGGAATGCGACCTGATGACCAACTTTTTAATGTTGAGGATGATCTCCGTCACGGACTCCAGCACGCCGGGGATCGTGGAAAACTCATGGCGCACACCTTCAATGCGCACCGAGGTAACCGCGCTTCCCTCAATGGAGGAGAGCAAGATGCGTCTTAAGGAGTTCCCAAGGGTAACCCCATAGCCTTTCTCGAACGGTTCGGCAATGAACTTTCCATACGTATCGGAATAAACGGATTCATCACAATCAAGCCTTTTAGGCATCTGAAAATCTCGCCACTTCACTCCCATGTGTCTTCCTCCTTGAATGAACCCTGTTATCGTGAATAAAGCTCGATGATCAACTGTTCGTTGACGGGAAAATTAATGTCTTCGCGCGCCGGCAACCGTTTGATCTTTGCCTTATAATGCTCGCGATCGATCGCAAGCCAGGCTGGGACCGTACGGTTTTCCGTAAACTTAAGATTTTCATCGATGGTCTTTTTCCCCTTTTTCTTGAATTTCAAAGCGATCTCGTCGTTTTCTTTGACCTGGAACGACGGAATGTTGACCAAGTGGTCATTGACGAAAACAAATCCGTGGCTGACGATCTGCCGCGCTTGTTTACGAGAAGTGGCAAAACCAAGCTGATAAAAAACGTTATCCAGGCGACGTTCCAGCATCTGGAGCAAAACAGTACCCGTAACACCTTTGGTGCTCACGGCCTTGCCAAAATAATTCTTGAACTGTTTTTCGAACATACCGTAGATTCTTTTGACCTTTTGTTTTTCGCGCATCTGTAACCCGAAATTCGAAAGTTTTGCCTTACGCGCATTGCCGTGTTGACCCGGGGCATAAGCCCGACGTTCGATGGCGCAACGATACGTCATGCATCGTGCTCCCTTTAAAAAGAGCTTTTCTCCCTCCCTTCTGCATAATCGACAACTTGAACCTAAATATCTTCCCATAAATTATTTTCCTCCAGACTGGATACCCCACGGATTAATAACCGTAGATTTCTCTTATGCGTACAACGTCGATCCTTCGACGCGTTCGCCCTCCGGGCTCACTTGTGGTTCGACTTCGCTCACCACACCCTTCGAACCATCCCGAGCAACGTCGAGGGGCTCAGGATGGTTCGCCGCTCCTGTCTAAGTGGTGAGCAAACGAAGCGCGACGAACCATTAAACCCGCCGTTTTTTCCGGGGACGGCATCCGTTATGCGGTAAAGGCGTCACGTCTTTAATCGAAGTGACCGTCAGTCCGTTGGCCTGCAATGCCCGGATAGCCGATTCACGTCCGGCACCGGGACCTTTCACGAGGACTTCAACGGTCCTCAAACCTAAATCCTTTGCCCGTCGGGCGGCATCCGCCGCAGCAATCTGTGCGGCAAACGGTGTTGATTTTTTCGATCCGTTAAACCCCACCATACCCGGTGTCGACCAGGTAATGACGTTTCCAGCGGCGTCGGTGATGGTGACAATCGTATTGTTGAACGTCGCTTTGATGTGCGCCACACCGGAGGTGATCCCCTTAAGGGCCTTTTTCTTTGCCTTGTCTTTGGCCCGCGCCGCCTTCTCTGGTTGCGCTTGCGCTGCTGCTGCTGGTTGTTGCTGCTGTTGTTTTGGATCTTTTTCCATAAATAAACGTCCTCTTTAGTCGATACTACGATTTTGCAACGGGTGCGGGCATCTTCTTGCCGCCGACCCCTGCGCGCCGTCCTTTACGGGTACGGGCATTGGTGCGTGTGCGTTGGCCGCGTACCGGCAAACCCTTGCGGTGTCTCACCCCGCGGTAGGCCCCGATATCCATGAGCCTTTTAATGTTCTGATTGATCTCCCGGCGCAAATCGCCTTCGGTGATATACCCGCTCTGGATGATGGCAGTGATGCGCGCAATCTCTTCATCCGTCAGATCATTGGCCCGGCGGTTAAAATCGATCTTGGCCTGCGTTAAGATATCACGGGCCCGCGCCGGTCCAATGCCGTAAAGATACGGCAACGACGCCTCGATCCTCTTTTGCTTGGGAATATCAATACCTAAAATTCTTGGCATACCGTTTTACCCCTGTCTCTGTTTATGTTTCGGATTCGAGCAGATCACCCGAACCACGCCTTTTCGACGGATGATCTTGCAATGCCCACAAATTCTTTTAACTGACGATTTTACTTTCATGATTTTTTATGCCCTGAATGTTATTCGCCCCCGCGTTAGATCGTAGGGAGAAAGTTCAACTTTTACTTTGTCTCCCGGAAGAATCCGGATAAAATTCTTCCGGATCTTTCCAGAAATATGTGCCAGCACCAAATGCCCGTTATCGAGTACCACCCGAAACATGGCATTGGGCAATGCCTCTTTGACGACCCCTTCAACCTCGATAAGTTCTTCCTTTGTCATACTTTATATTCGCGTAAAAATCTCCGGGCCCTGGGAAGCAATCGCCACGGTATGTTCAAAATGCGCTGAAGGCTGACCGTCCTGGGTAACCACCGTCCACCCGTCATCCAATATCCTCGTCTGCCACGTGCCCATATTCACCATCGGTTCAATAGCGAAGACCATGCCTTCTTTGAGGATCGGCCCGTTATGCGCCGGCCCAAAATTCGGGATTTCGGGGTCCTCGTGTAAATTCTTGCCGATACCATGCCCCACAAAATCACGCACGATCGAAAAATGATTCGCTTCAACGAAGGTCTGGATCGCGTGCGATATATCCGACAGATGATTTCCGACGCGGGCCTGCTCAATTCCCTTATAAAGAGATTGGCTGGTCACCTCCAGGAGCTTCTTTAAAGCGTCCCGGACTATCCCGATTTCCGCCGTCAAAGCTATATCGGAATAATAATCCTTATGGATAATCCCGACATCCAGGCTCACAATATCACCCGAGCGTAACAACCGGTTGCCGGGCACGCCATGCACGACTTCCTCGTTGACCGACACGCACACACAACCCGGAAAATCGCGATATCCCTTAAAGGCCGGAACAACACCCCTTTGCCGGATCAGTTTCTCGGCGACCTGATCGACTTCCCCAGTTGTAATCCCCTCTTTTAAAGAACGCTTTAAATCTTCGACAATTTCCGCCAGAATTTTCCCGGCGTCACGTAAAATTGCGATTTCCTGGGCTGTCTTAATGCTTATTAAGTTTGTGGTCTTCATGAAATATCTGCATCAAAGCAACCTGCACTTCTTCGGAATCCTTATCGCCATCGAGCTTCTTTAACTTGCCCTGTACCTTGTAATAATCAATGACCGGCCGGGTACTTTTCAAATACACGTCCATACGCGTACGAATCGTGGCTTCATTGTCATCGGCCCTCTGATACACCTCTCCGCCGCATAAATCACAAACTTTTTCCTTTTTGGACGGTTTATTGTGGAGATGATATAAAGCACCGCAATTCTTGCAGACCCGCCGTCCACCCAGCCGCTGGATAATGACCGGCAGCGTTGATTCCATATATAAAACGTAATCGAGAGGCTGCTGAATCTGCCTCAAGATCCGGTCGAGATCTTCAGCCTGCTTGCGCGTCCTGGGAAAACCATCCAGCAGGTATCCCTGGGCAACGCGCTTGTCGCTGGTTAATTTCTTCTCAATGAGCCTGATGACGAATTCATCCGGGACAAGTTCGCCCTTTTCAATAAACTTTTTTGCTGCCCGGCCGGTCGCTGTTTCTTTTTTTATCTCCTCCCGGAGCATGTCCCCGGTTGAGATGTGGACCAATTCCAGGCTTTCCTTTAACAGGGCCGCCAAGGTCCCCTTTCCGGCACCCGGGGGCCCGAGCAATACCAATCTCATCGCCGGCCTCTTATCATTTGGCCGGAACGCATAAAACCGTCATAATGACGCGTCAATAGATGCGATTCGATCTGCTTCATGGTGTCAAGCATAACCCCGACGATGATCAAAACACCCGTACCGCCAAAAAACGATGCCACCAGATACGGCACTTTAAAAGAGGCCATGATCGCATCCGGCATAATGGCGATCGCGCAAATGAAAATCGCGCCCGCCAGCGTAATGCGCGTCATGATAAAATCCAGATATTCTGATGTCTGCGCTCCCGGCCGCACGCCTGGAATAAATCCTCCATGCTTTTTCATGTTCTCGGCCACATCGATCGGATTAAAAACAATGGCGGTGTAGAAATAACAAAAAAATACAATGAGCAATCCATAAACCAGGTAATACCAGACATGACCACGCAGAAAGATGCTCGCCATAGACTGAAATCCCTGATGTGGGATAAAGCTGGCCAACGTCGCTGGGAAAAGGATAATCGACTGCGCGAAAATGATCGCGATGACTCCCGAAGTGTCCACCTTCAGCGGAATATACGTATTCTGCCCGCCGTACACTTTACGGCCCACAATGCGCCGCGCATATTGAACCGGGATCTTGCGCTGCGCCTGCGTGATCAGGGTGATCGAAATAATAACGCCGACCAAAAAGCAAACCATGATCACCAACGTTAACGGCTGTAGCTGCGCAGAACCCGCGCCGGCAGAAGCAGGCGCCATCAACCGG
>MHGM01000001.1:0-7351 GCA_001805565.1 Omnitrophica WOR_2 bacterium RIFCSPHIGHO2_01_FULL_52_10 | reverse complement strand
GCCGTAATAATAAGGGAAATCCCGTTACCGATACCGTGTTCCTGGATGCGTTCACCAAACCACATCAAAAGGAGCGTCCCGCTCGATAAGGTCAAAACGGTTACCAGGCGAAATCCCCATCCCGGATTATTGACGACCTGCAATCCTTGAAAGACCGTTCCCGATTTATCTTCAAGCCAAAGAGCGATAAAAAATGATTGAACGAGCGCCAAGACCAAGGTGCCGTAGCGCGTGTACTGATTGATCTTCTGATAGCCGGCCTGGCCTTCCTTGGCCAAACGTTCCAACGACGGAATAACGGCCGTCAAAAGCTGCATGATAATGGAGCTGGAAATATAGGGCATGATCCCCAAGGCGAACACCGTTGCCTTTTCCAGCGCTCCACCGGAGAACATATTCATGATCCCGAATATGCTCCCTCCAGAGGTGGAACTAAGCCGCTGAAAGAATTCCGCTAAAACCGAGCCGTTAACACCCGGGGTCGGGAGATAACATCCAACCCGGTAGGCCGCGATAATGGCCAAAGTAAAAAGTATTTTATTCTTTAATTCAGGTATCTTAAAACAGTTGGCAAATGAAGCGATCATGCCGTTGCAACCTTGCCCCCGGCCTTGAGAATCTTCTCGCGGGCCGTCTGGGAAACACTCCCCGCTTCAATAACAATGGATCTCTTCAGCTCGCCGTCTCCTAGAATCTTGAAAGGTTTATGGATACTTTCAATCAACCCTTGGGACTTCAGAAATACGGCGTTGATAACCGTTCCACTCTCCAGTTTTAATCCATTCAATCGCTCCAGATCAACGACCTGATTAAGAATCGGGCGCTTGCTGCGAAAGCCGACCTTGGGAAGACGCTTGGCCAAAGGCATCTGGCCACCTTCCGAAGTCCCAATCAGCTTACGGCCGCTGCTGCGTGAATTTTGTCCCTTTTGTCCACGACCGCTGGTGCGGCCATGACCGGATCCGGCACCCCGTCCAAGGAGTTTCTTCCTTTTTCGTGAGCCCACAGGTGATTTAAGTTCGTGCAAATGCATTTTATTCTTTCTTCGAATTATGACTGGTCTTTAAACGGCTAAGCCCGTCCATCGTCGCCTTAACGACATTGATCGGATTGTTCGATCGGTGGCATTTCGTCAAAATGTTACGGATACCGACCCCGTCGCAAACCGCGCGCACCGGTCCCGCGGCGATAACCCCGGTTCCGTCCGCCGCCGGTTTCAAGAGGACGGTCGCTCCACCGCAGCGGCCGATGATCTCATGAGGTATCGTTGATCCACTCAAAGACACATTAATCATTTGCTTTTTCGCCGATGCGATGGACTTACGGATAGCGATGGAAACTTCCGCCGCCTTCTCCAGGCTATACCCGACGCGTCCCTTGGTATCCCCCACGACAACCAAAGCGCTGAAGGAAAGCTTCTTGCCCCCCTTGGTCACTTTGGTGACACGGTTAATGGAGATGACCTCTTCGACGGGTTCTGAATCCGCGGATTTTTCCAAAGCGACCTTCGTTTTCTTGCCAAAACGATCTTCTTCGCCGCCGGCTTTTTTCCTGCGCACAGGTTCCGGTGGCTGTTCTTCTACCACAGGAATTTTATTAATACTGGCTCCCGCCGTATCAGCGGGGTCTTTTATCTGTTCTTTTTGCTCTTCCATATCTCCTTTATCCACTCCTAGAATTCCAATCCGCCTTTGCGCGCGGCTTCGGCAAAAGCTTTCACACAACCGTGATACAGATAACCGCCACGGTCAAAACAAACTTTCTTGATCCCTTTTTTCCCGGCCTCGATGGCAAAAATCTCCCCCAGACGGGCGGCGGCATCCACATTCCCGCCATTTTTGATCTTTGCGCGCACGTCTTTGGTTAAAGTCGACAAACCGAAGAGGACATTGCGGCTGACATCATCAATGACTTGCACATAAAAATTGTTGAGACTGCGGTGCACGCATACCCGGGGGCGCGCAGTGGTTCCGATGATCCTGCGGCGCGTCCGCTGATGCCGGTAAATCCTTCCTAATTCTTTTCTTGCAAGTACCATTAAAATGCGATCCTTATTTCGTTACGGATTTTCCTTGTTTGCGCCGGACAAATTCACCCACATAGCGAATGCCCTTGCCCTTATACGGCTCCACGGGCTTGATGGCGCGGATACTCGCTGCCACCTGGCCGACGGCCATGTTGTCCGGACCTTCGATCGTGATAGAAGTCTGGATGGGCACCCCCACTTTGACAGTGTCAGGCACCTCAAATTCAACCGGATGGCTCAACCCCATGCTAAAAACGATCTTTTTCCCCTGTAACTGCGCGCGAAAGCCCAAGCCCTGTATTTCCAGATCTTTTTTGTGACCTTTAGTCACCCCGGTCACCATATTGACCAGACAAGCGCGAATCGTTCCGTGCGTCGCCTTCATCTGTTTGATGTCCGACTGACGGGTAACCAGCAACTGACCGTCTTTCAATTCCACCTTGATTCCTGACGGGATGTTCAGCTCCAGCTTTCCCTTCGGCCCTTCCACATGCACTTTGGAAGCATCAAGGGTGATCTTGACTTCCTTGGGTACTGCAACCGGTATTTTCCCTATGCGTGACATGGGTTAACGTCCTTCGATTACCAAATGTAACACAAAATTTCTCCGCCCACCTTTAATTTTCTGGCCTCGCGATCCGAGATAACTCCTTTTGAGGTCGAGAGTACGGCCG
Organism: Omnitrophica WOR_2 bacterium RIFCSPHIGHO2_01_FULL_52_10; assembly: GCA_001805565.1. Taxonomy (GTDB): domain Bacteria; phylum Omnitrophota; class Gorgyraeia; order Zapsychrales; family Zapsychraceae; genus UBA10015. Next base: position 4,651 of record MHGM01000001.1, on the reverse strand, counting down.
TCCCTAAACCGTTAAGGACGCGAGGAAGCTCATCGTTCTTGCGATAGACTCGCAACCCGGACTTCGAAATTCTTCGCAGCCCCATGATGGCGGGCTTTTTATTGTCGTATTTCAAATAGACCTTGAATGTTCCCTGCGTGTTATTTTTCATCAAGCGAACGTCCTCGATGTACCCGTCGCTCTTGAAGATCTCAAGGATCCGTCCGTTTAGTTTCGAGGCCGGGATATCGACGGTTTCCTTGTCGGCCTGAACGCCGTTACGGATCGTAGTTAACAAATCACTGATTGGGTCGTTTAATGACATAGCGAATAAATCCTCATTTTATCTGTCGGATAAAATTACCAGCTGGCCTTTTTTACCCCGGGAATTTCACCGCGCCAGGCCAATTCCCGGAAACAAATGCGGCATACCCCGAATCGGCGATAATAGGACCGCGAGCGGCCACATATCTGACAACGGTTATATTTTCTGGTTGAAAATTTCGGTTTTCTGGCTGCCTTCAGTACTAATGCTTTCCTGGCCATATCACTCTTTCTTCTTACTTTTTAGTAAACGGCATCCCCAAAAGCCTTAACAGTTCCCTTGTTTGCTCTTGCGGCCCTTTATTAAAAATAAATATAATATCCATCCCTTGCGTGTTCGAAAGCTTGCCCGTTTCGATCTCCGGGAAGATCGCCTGTTCCGAGATCCCGATGGAATAGTTGCCCTGCCCATCAAAAGACTTGGTCGATACGCCGTTAAAATCGCGGATACGCGGCAACGCCACGTTGACGAGTCGATCTAAGAATTCGTACATCCTAGCCCGGCGTAAGGTGACCTTACAGCCAATGGGCAAATTTTCTCTGATCTTAAAATTAGAAATAGCTTTCTTCGCACGAGTGATCGCTGGTTGTTGGCCCGTAATGGTGGCCAGGTCCTTAACGGCCGCGTCCAAGATCTTGACATCAGCGATAGCTTTTCCAACACCCATGTTAATAACGATCTTTTCAAGACGCGGGACGGCCAGGCGATTCTTGATGCCGAAGGTCTCTTGCATTTTCGGCACGGTTTTTTCCCGATATTCCTGCTGCAAACGCGGCGTCATTGTTAAACGCCCTCCCCGGTCTTCACAGCCACGCGCTGTTTCGTCCCATCTTTGAGCAAGGAAGCTTTAAAACGCGTCGGTTGATTACTTTTTTTGTCGATGAGCATGATATTGGAAATATGGATCGGGGCTTCGATCTCCACAATCCCGCCTTGGGGATTCTGCTGGGTCCTGCGCTGGGCTTTCTTGACCAAGTTGATCCGTTCGACAAGCGCCCGTTGCTCTCTTGGGAAAACCATCATGACTTTTCCAGTTTTGCCCTTATCTTTGCCGGCGATCACTTTGATCTGATCATCTTTTTTAATACGCAACATTTTAAACGACCTCTGGCGCTAAGGACACGATTTTCATATATTCCATATTGCGGAGCTCACGGGCAACGGGACCAAAAACGCGTGTTCCCTTCGGGTTACCCGTTTCATCCACGATAACGACGGCGTTGGTATCAAAACGGACATACGTGCCGTCCGGACGGCGAATAGGCGCTTTCGTGCGAACGATGATCCCCCTGGCCTTTTCGCCCTTTTTAACGGCGGCGTCGGGCGCGGACTCTTTGATATTGACGCTCACCAGATCTCCGATACGCGCACAAAGCCTTCCCTGGGCGTGAATAACGCCGATCAACGACGCCTTGCGCGCTCCTGTATTGTCTGCCACGTCCAATAATGTTTTTAAATAAATCATACTTTACCCTTATATTAAATTCGCCGGCTGGTCTGAAACGACGGCTTTCTGGACAATGTCCATAATGATCCAGCGTTTATCCTTGGAAAGCGGCCGTGTTTCCATGATACGCACGACATCCCCCAACTTCGCCGCATTTTTCTCGTCATGGGCCTTGTATTTGGCGGCCCTTTGCATGATCTTCAGATATTTCGAATGCTTGGCCGTCCAACGCACTTGGACCACACGCGTCTTGTTCATCTTGTCGCTGACGACAGTGCCTTCTAAAAATCTTCGCCGGTTAAGCCTTTTTGCTGGTTCGCTCATCTTCCAATTCTCTTTCTTTCAAAATAGTCAGGGCGCGGGCAATTTCTTTTCTTAACGCTTTAAAGCGAGCTGGCTTTTCAACATTGCCCATTTTGCGCTGATAGTTAAGGTCATACAATTCCCTCTTAAGATCTTTATTCTTTTTGATCAGCTCTTCCGAGTTCAATTCTCTTATTTTTTTGTCTTTTTTCATGCGGGCGCTCCCAGGCGCGAAATAAACCGCGTCCTTACCGGCAATTTAAACGCGATCAACCGACAAACCACCTTGGCGAATTCTTCCGGCACGCCGCTGATCTCAAAAAGCATTCTTCCGCGATATATCGGACAGATCCAATGAGACAAGTCCCCTTTTCCTTTTCCCATACGTGTTTCCGCAGGCTTCTTGGTGACCGGTTTATAGGGGAAAATATTGATCCAAATCTTGCCGGCCCCTTTCATTTTGCGTGCCGCCGCCACCCGGCAAGCCTCGATATGGTTCGAGCGGATGATCCCATTTTCGATGGCCTTCAAGCCGTACTCGCCGAAATGCAGCTTGTTGCCCGATGTGGCGAGACCCCGTATCTTCCCTTTTTGGGCCTTTCGGTACTTAACTTTTCTGGGCATCACAGCCATCGTAATTCTATCTCCTCACGAAAAAATCCTTAAGACCGCGGAGCATCCTTCTTATTAAAAGGAACTTTCTTAAAACCTGTTTGCTGCTGCGGTTGTTGTAGCGTATTTGTCTCGCCTTGACGCTTAATTTCCTTGATCACTTCGCCCTTATTGGTCCACACCTTTACACCTAATAATCCATATGTCGTCAACGCTTCGGCAAATCCATATTCGATCTGGGCGCGAAATGTGTGCAAAGGAAGCTTGCCGACGCGATAGGATTCACTACGCGCCAACTCGGCGCCATTAAGACGTCCGGAACATTTGATCTTGATCCCCTTGACGCCTGCGGACATGGCCTGGTCGATGGCCCGTTTCATCGCGCGGCGAAACGCGATGCGTTTCTCCAGCTGCGTGGCGATATTCTGGGCAATTAATTGAGCATCAACGGACGGGTTCTTGATTTCCTGCGGATCAATAGCGATTTCCTTGGAGGTAATCTCACCCAGCTCCACCCGTAATTTGTCAATATCCGCCCCGCGGCGTCCGATGATCACTCCGGGACGCGCGGTATGGATGATGACCCGGATCTTGTCGCCTAGCCGTTCAATAACGACCTTGGAGACTGCCGCCTGCGCAAAACGTTTTTTAATGAACTGACGGATCTTGTAATCCTCCAAAATATTCTGCGCGAATTGTTTTTTGTCCGCGAACCAGAGGCTTCTCCAGTTCTCGATGTATCCGATACGCAACACTAGGGGGCTAACTTTTTGTCCCACTGATTATTCTCCTATTTGGTTTTTAAATCCAGCTCGATCGTTAAATGGGTCGTTCTCTTTAAAATCGGCGTTGCCCGTCCGAATGATGCCGCGCGGTAGCGTTTCCAGGAAGCGCCCTGATCAGCCACGATCCTGGAGATGAACAGTTGATCTTCCATTAGTCCTTTTTGCTTAGCATTGTCCACGGCGGAGTTCAGGACTTTGTTGATCATCTGCCGCGAACCTTTCTGAACGTGCATCAAAATCGCCTGTGAAGCCACCACATCCTTGCCGCGGATGAGATCGATCACCTGCCGGACTTTCGTTGGTGAAACGCGTAAAAATTTTGCTCGTGCGAGGGCTATCATTGCTTCTGACCTTTAAGTCTTATCCGGCGCCTTCTTGGCCTTGACGCCACTATGTTTTTTGAACGTGCGCGTATGGGCAAATTCGCCAAATTTGTATCCTACCATATTTTCCGTGATGAAAACCGGGACATGTTTGCGGCCATCATGAACAGCCACCGTATAGCCGACAAAATCCGGCGTGACGGTGGAACGCCGCGACCATGTCTTGATCGGTTGTCGCTGTCCGGATGAGATCATCCGATTAAGCTTCTTTAATAATGATTCTTCAACGTACGGGCCTTTTTTGACTGAACGCGTCATATTACCTGGATCCCCTTCTGCGAATGATATATTGGTCCGAATATTTCTGTTTCTTACGGGTTTTGTATCCTTTGGTCGGCCTTCCCCACGGCGTAACCGGATGCGGATTTCCTTGCGGAGCCTTACCTTCGCCGCCGCCGTGCGGGTGGTCCACCGGATTCATAACAACGCCGCGGACCTTCGGACGACGGCCCAGCCAACGCAATCTTCCCGCTTTTCCGATCGAACGCGTTTCATGCTCGACATTGCCGATCTGTCCGATGGAGGAACGGCAATCGATCAGGATCTTCCGCACTTCGCTCGACGGCATGCGGATAAAGGCATAATCCCCCTCTTTGGCAACCAACTGGATCGATGTCCCCGCGGAACGGGCGATCTTCCCGCCCTGACCAGGTTTAAGTTCAATATTGTGTAACGCTGTCCCCAGCGGGATACGGCGTAACGGCATGCAATTCCCGGGCTTGATTTCCACATCTTTATCGATGGTGCTGATCACCTTATCACCGGGTTTCAGATCGAGCGGAGCAAGAATATACGACTTAACCTTATCCGGATATTG